>CAYQEW010000088.1:0-7071 GCA_964416605.1 uncultured Bacteriovoracaceae bacterium
AAAAAAATAGTTCCATTGTCTTTTACGATGATTGTTTCATCGCTCATTGCCGGAATTGTCGATGAATCAAAGTTTCATGAGTTTAAAAAAGAGTATGGGGAAACGCTGGTCTGTGGTTTTGCCAACATTGAAGGATTTAAAGTGGGGATTGTGGCCAATAATGGAATTTTGTTTTCAGAAAGTGCGCTCAAAGGAGCTCATTTTATCGAGCTTTGCGGACAGCGAAAAATTCCTCTTCTTTTTTTACAAAACATCACGGGATTTATGGTCGGTAAAAAATATGAGAATGAAGGTATTGCCAAAAATGGAGCGAAGCTAGTTACCGCTGTCTCAACGGTCAACGTTCCGAAGCTGACTTTGATTATTGGAGGCTCCTATGGCGCGGGTAATTATGGAATGTGTGGAAGAGCTTTTGATCCAAGGTTTCTTTGGATGTGGCCGCACGCGAAAATTTCGGTTATGGGAGGAGAGCAAGCAGCCAATGTTTTATTAACGGTAAAACAAGACTCGCTCGTCAATAAATTATCGGAAGAAGAATGCCGTGAATTTAAACAACCCATTTTAGAAAAATATGAAAAAGAGGGAAGTGCCTATTATTCAACTGCGAGGCTATGGGACGATGGTATTATCGATCCTAAAGATACCAGAAAGACGCTTGCTAAAGCGCTGAGCCTTTGCATGTTGCGCCCTATTAAGAAATCAACATTTGGTGTTTTTAGGATGTAAATGATGAAATATATAGAAGTAAAACAGACTGCAAAATATCTCGATATTATTTTAAATAGAGTTGATAAACACAATGCTTTTGATGAAGTTATGATCGAAGAGATAACTTCGGTGTTTGAAACAATCACGAAGGAAACGGCGCTACATCTCGTTCGAATAAGTGCTCATGGCAAATCTTTTTGCGCGGGAGCAGATTTAAACTGGATGAAAAAAATGAAGTCCTACACTTTTGAAGAAAATAAAAAAGATAGTAGTTTGCTTCAGAGAATGTTTTGTGCGATTGATAATTGCCCTATCCCGGTTATTGCAAAAGTTCACGGTTCGGTTCTTGGGGGAGGCACTGGGATTGTCGCTTGTGCAGACTATGTGCTTGCAAGTTCCGATTCTCAATTTGCTTTCAGTGAAGTTAAACTTGGTTTAATTCCTGCGATCATTTCTCCTTTCGTTGCTAGCAAAATTGGAGTTTCTCATGCGAGAGCTCTTTTTTTATCCGGTGAAATCTTTGATGCTTCTAAAGCCCATGCGATTGGACTTGTCCATGATTATTGTGACTTGGAAGAGATTGACTCTTTTTGGGAAAAAGCGACTCAAAAATATTTAGTAGGGGCTCTTGATGCAGTAAAAAATGCGAAGAAATTATTGAAAAATGTTTTAGTTCAAGAAAAAGCAAGTAATTATTTTGTTGAAATGATTAGCGCTCAGAGAATCTCAGAAGAAGCTCAAGAAGGAATGCTTGCTTTGCTTGAAAAAAGAAAGCCAACTTGGAGTCATAAATGAAAAAAATAAAAAAAATATTAGTCGCAAATCGCGGAGAAATTGTTTTGCGTGTTTTTCGTGCTTGCGCCAAATTAGGAATTGAAGCAGTCAGTATTTACTCGGAAGATGATGCTTACTTACCTCATGCCAAACTTTCTGAAAGTGTCTCATTGGGTTTTGGAAATAGTTTACACGAGACTTATTTAAATCAAGAAAAAATTATTGATATTGCTTTAAAAAATGGCTGCGATGCAATCCATCCAGGGTACGGTTTTCTCTCTGAAAAAGCAGAGTTTGCTAAAAAAGTAGAAGCCAGTGGACTTATTTTTATTGGCCCTAATGTAAGAGCCATTGAACTTATGGGAGATAAGATTCAGTCGAAAAATTTTGTTCAATCTCTTAATGGCCCTTTGATTCCTGGTTATCATGGAACAAATCAAAAAGCCCAGGAGCTTTTAAATATTGCGATTGGAATAGGTTTTCCCGTTCTCATAAAAGCAAGTGCTGGAGGTGGTGGAAAGGGAATGCGAGTTGTTTTAAATGAAGGCGATTTTATTTCAGCTTTGGAAATGGCAAAGTCGGAGTCATTAAAAGCTTTTGGAGATGATAAAATTCTTTTAGAAAAATTCATTGAAAATCCTCGCCATATAGAAGTTCAAGTCCTTGGCGATCGCCATGGCAACTACGTGCATTTATTTGAACGAGAGTGTTCCGTTCAAAGACGTTATCAAAAAATAATTGAAGAAGCTCCTGCTGCCAATTTACAAGAAAAAACCAAGGAAAATCTAAGAAAAATTGCCTTAGAAATTGCCGCTCAAATTCAATATGATTCAGTCGGGACGTTAGAGTTTATAGTTGATAAAGAAGAAAATATTTATTTTTTAGAAATGAATACGAGGCTGCAAGTGGAACATCCCGTTACAGAAGAAGTAACAGGGGTCGATTTAGTTGAATGGCAAATCAAGGTTGCTCAAGGAGATCCGCTTGAGTTTTCTCAAAAAGATATTGTTTTAAAGGGCCATGCCATAGAGTGTCGAATTTATGCAGAAGACCCATACAGTCAGTTTTTACCTACTCAGGGAACTCTTATTCAAACTGTTGATAAACAAAAATTTGAGGGGCGTTTAGAATCAGGTTATGAGTATGGAAATAGTGTCAATACATCTTATGATCCAATGCTTGCAAAAGTTATTATCCATGATCAGACAAGAGCCAAGGCAATTGAGAAAACCATTGAACAGCTTAAGAATGTCTACTTTTCAGGAATTACTTCGAATAGAGATTTTTTGTTGTCTATTTTAAATCACCGATCATTTACATCATCTCAAATTTTTACGAAAACGCTTGATAGTGAATTGGATCAATTCCTTCAACCAAGAATCCCCAAGCAAGATGCCTTACTTTTAGCTGGATGGATTTATTCTGATCTCAAGACGCAAGAAAATTTTTGGCGTGATAGCTCTAAAACCACTCATGTTTTAGAATTTATACTGAATCAAAAAAATGAAGAATGTTTTTTTAAAATGGATGACTCTTCTATTGAGATTAGATTTAAAGATTTTTGGTATTGTTTTTCTTTCGATCAATTAAGGAAAGTTTCTTGTTTTCATTTCGCTCATTTAAGTCATTTGTTTTATGAGGATTCATCTCTTCTTGTAAAAACAACCAATGGTTCTCAAAATGATTCAGCTCATTCTCAAAATGGAATTATCTCACCTATGCCAGGGAAAGTGATTGATATTTTAGTGAAAACGGGAGAGCAAGTTGAGATCAATCAAGTTTTAGTAAAAGTAGAAGCGATGAAAATGGAACATTCAATCAAAGCTAAAACCGCAGGAAGAGTGAGTCAAATCCATACTCAAATAAATGCCCAGGTTACCTTAGGAAAAATTTTGATGGAGATTGTTGCCAATGAATAACTTTGTTCAAGTTATTGAGGTGGGCCCCAGAGATGGTTTGCAAAATGAATCTTTGTTTATTCCAACTCAGCTAAAAATTGAATATATTCAGGCATTATTTGATGCTGGAATTAGCGAGATTGAATTAACTAGTTTTGTAAGCCCTAAGGCTATTTCACAAATGAGTGATGCGATTCAGGTTGCCCAAAAAAGTAAGTCAATTGCTTTTAAAAAGCATTGGTCGCTTGTTCCGAATATAAAAGGATTTGAGGCTGCTCAAAAAGCTGGAATTAAGGATCTCGCTTTTTTTACAGCGACTTCAGAAACTTTTACGTTAAAAAATATCAATGCTTCGATTGATGAAAGCTTTGCTCGCTTTGAACAAATTATACAGCAAACTGCAGATGATCGTGAGTCCTACTCATTTAGAGGTTATATTAGTACGGTTTTTGATTGCCCGTATGAAAAGCAAATGGATTTAGAAAAAGTACTTCTTTTAATGGAGCGTCTTTTTGCTTTAGGCTGTCATGAAGTTTCTCTTGGAGATACTCTTGGTTCCGCAACTCCTGAGCGAGTTAAAGAGCTGCTTGTGTTACTCGCAAAAAATAAATTTTCACAAGATAGAATAGCCCTTCATTTCCATAACACCTATGGAAGGGCTTTAGAAAATATACAAATTGCTTTAGATCGTGGGTATCGCCGATTTGATAGCTCTTCAGCAGGTCTTGGAGGCTGCCCTTATGCACCAGGAGCTGCGGGCAATGTGGCGACGGAGGATTTAGTTCAACTTATTCACAAAAATGGCTATGAAACAGGAATTGATGTGACAAAAATTATTTTAGCGACTCAAAAAATTCTTTCTTTTTTGCAAAAAAAATCGTTTGCGTCCTCTTTTTAAATAAGGAAATACTCATGAAGTTCATGGAAATTATCACCAAAGATCAAGAAACCTGGCTGTATTTTAATCGTCCTCAGGCTAAGAATGCCTTAAATCTGGAAATGATTAAAGAAATTGTTTTTTGTCTCAATGAATTTGAACGCAATATTCAGAGTAAAGTTTTGATTATCACGGGAAGAGGTGATGGGTTCTGTGCTGGTGGAGATATTTTTGATATGAAAAATAAAACGGGGATGTTTGCAGGTGATTCCATGGAGCTCTCCCATCTTTACCGTGAAGGAATCCAGCAGATTCCGCTCGCTTTTGAGAAAGTATCTAAGCCTGTTATTGCCCTTGTCAATGGAGCTGCCGTAGGAGCAGGATGTGATATTGCTTGTATGTGTGATATGCGTATTGCCACGGATCAAGCTTTTTTTGCTGAGACTTTTTCTAAATTAGGTCTTGTGCCAGGAGATGGTGGAGCTTATTTTTTACAAAGAGTCGTCGGTTATAAGAATGCGATGGAAATGATTTTAACTGCTAGGAAATACTCTGCCCAAAAAGCTTTGGAGATGGGGCTAGTCAATCATATTGGTTCATCAGAAGAAGTTTTAGAATATGTGACTTCACTTACCCAGAATATAAAATCTCTTTCCCTTGACGCGCTTAGAATGTCAAAACTTCTTATGAAGCAAGCTTATCGATCTGATTTGTCGAGCCATTTAGACTACGCGGCATTTATGCAGGGCCTTGCTCAAAGATCCACTGATCACAACAACTTTCTTTCTTCTATTCCTACTTAATTGGTAGGATGAAAAACCGAGGGATTAGCTTGCACTTAAAAGTTTTGACTTATTAAGTGAGGCCGGTGACAATAATTTAAAGCAAGTTTCCAAGGAAGGATTGAATTTTCCAGGATGGTTTTTTTCGAGAGTTAAAAAGGAGCAGGATGCTCCTTTTTTATTTTTTATTGATAGATATTTTGATTATCTTCAGTCGTGATATCTTTCTTAGGATTCACTGGCGGAACAGCAAATGCATCGGAAATTTCTTTGGGAATAATTGTAGACTTATATTTTTTCCCATTGCTTAAACGCAACCAAAAGCCATCGACGATCTCTTCATTCACAAAAAACTTAATGGGTTTTATGGAAATAATATGATCCGAGTTAAGCACAATCTCTACCTTTTCTTGATGGTGAGATTGGGTTTCTTTAGAGGTCAAGATTTCAAATTTTAAAAAGCTCATATAATAATCCCTTTTTCACTCAAATTATTTTGCAGGGTTAGGGTTCACGTTCGAGAAAGGAGCTGTAGCCGTAACTGTCGGAGTGCTCACTTCATCAGCACAATCATCGTCAGAAGTATTTGGGGCGACCGCTGTAGGAGCGGTAGTTGGAGCCGCTTCTTTTACTGCTGAGGCAGTTGCAGTTGTTTTTGTGTCAGGCTTTGTCTCTTCAGTCGTTTTAGGAGCCTCTTCTTTTTTAGTCTCTACTTTAGATGTAGGGATAACAATTGCAGCTTCATTGATTTCATGACAGCCAGTTGCATCGATATAGTGCATGATTTCTGTTTTTTTAGCACTAAAGATAAAAGATTGTACTTTTTTCTCATCACTTGCAGAAGTAACTTCTACTAAAAAGAATTTCTTTTTACTGTCTCTCACGTCAACGACGTTATAAATTTTTGTTTTTGCCTCATTTGCAACTTCTTTATCATTTTCAACACTAAATTGAGCCTCAGCTTGAGCGGCTAAAATTTCAGTTTCTGGAGTAATTTTTACTTCAGCTGCTTTCTTAGCTTCTTCCGCTTTTTTCTTGGCGTCTTTTTCCTTGCTATCTTTTACTTCAGGAAAGCTAAGTAGGGTTTCAACTTTTAATTTATCCTCAGTTGTCTCAAAAGCTTTCGCGAATTCAGCACAAGTATTCGCTTCATGAGTGATTGTTGCTTTGAGAGCGCTAGTCTCTTTTATTTTCTCAGCATCCAGTGGTTTTTTTCTTCCACATGAAGTAACCAGAGAAATTGCAATCATTAAAACCATATACTTTTTCATAGAAACTCCTTGTACATATTCTTTATACTCTCATTTTAGGTTGAATAGAGTTTTTACAGTAGAGGGTGAGTAAAATTTATAGACCAGGTAAAATGGGTGTATAAAGTTTGAGCAATTATTGGTGTCTCTAGCAAAAAAGTGTAAACGATTGATTTAAGGCACATGGCAGTCTGGCCTCTGTAAACAGGCCGAAGTCATTTTAACGAGCCTGGATTTCGGACTAAGTTTATAAGTGACGCATTGAGATGCTGAGAGTTTTTGAGTTTATCGTGTTCTTTGAGAATAAGCAGCAAACACTGAATTTCTGTAAGAGATCCTAGGGCAATGGAATAAAATTTTCTTTTATCGTTTTCGGTAATGCGTCCAGCACCTTCAGCAAGATTAAGCAGGATAGAGAGTATCGCTCGTTCAAATTGATTTTTTAGCACATAGTTTTTAAATTTCATTTTTTCACACTCCTCATAAAAACTCATTGCTAAATTAAGTGTTCTAAAATTTTCTATAAATCCCTCCGGTTGAGAAACACCTAATACTTATTCTGGAAAAATAATCAAGGGTAGCTTCGCTACGGGCTTGCCCGCAGTGCCCTTGATTATTTTTCCAGAATAAGTGACTCAGATTTAACCGGAGGGATTTATGGAAAATTTTAGAACCTATCAACTTGCAATTATCTTTTTCAAAGAATGTGAAAAAATTAAATTAACGGGACCTGCTAAAAATCAATTTGAGCGAGCAACGCTTAGCATAGTGCTCAATCTTGC
>CAYQEW010000089.1:0-6924 GCA_964416605.1 uncultured Bacteriovoracaceae bacterium
TTTTTCAGTTTGTAAAAGAGCTCCCATAAAAGGGGTTGTCGCGTCTCTTGTTATCATGATTTAAGTCCGATTTTTTTGAGATGGAAGTTAGAAAGTTTAAAGGCACCTTGATGCCAGTTCATATTATACCATTTAAGGTTTCTCTCTAGGTTATTCATAAAGCTTATTTTTTGAGTATCAAAATCCGTTGCACTATATTTTTTAGAGCAAAAACCAAATGTCCAAAAGACTCCTGGATATATGATCATCGGAGCATAAAAAGAAGAAACGTGAGGAAAGCTTCTGCGCATATTTTGGTAGATTTTATGAATGTCATATTGATCGAGGAATGGATTCTCTGTTTGATTGACCATTATTCCATCATCAGTCAGCGCATTAAAGATATCCTTGTAAAACTCTGCGGTGAAAAGTCCTTCTGCAAAATCTTCAGGGTCGGTTGAATCAACCACAATGATATCGTATTTAGTTTTCGTATTTTTCACATAAGCGATTCCGTCTTGTGGGAGAATTTTAACCCTTGGATCTTTGAGTCCAGAAGTGCATTCCGGAAAATAAATTTCAGAAACTTTTATGACTCGTTCATCAATTTCGACGAGCTCAATATTTTTTATTTCGGGGTATTTAACAAACTCGCGAACAACTCCGCCGTCGCCACCGCCAATAATAAGGACATTTTTAATATTTCTTTTGACCATTGCAGGAATATGGGCAATTGCTTCATGGTAAACAAATTCATCGATTTCACTCACCATGCATTTTCCATCGAGCAAGAGAAGTTTTCCGACAGACTCAGTTTCGAGAACATCAATTTTTTGAAAAGTTGATTGTTCTGAGTGAAGTACTTTTTTGACTTTGAAGCCTTGAGTAAATTTTTTGAAAAATGAGTATTCTTGAAACCATTGCATAGGCAATCCTTTTAAAGTTAAGTAGTATAAGCCTTATTACATACTAAAAAATGTTCTGATTTAAAAGGAGATTTTATGATAGTTATCACTGGAGCAGCAGGCTTTATAGGAAGTTGCCTGGCAAAGAAGTTTAATGATTTGGGCCGCAGTGATTTACTTTTGGTTGATCTTTTAGACAAGGATACCCGTTGGAAAAATCTACGAAATCTTAAATTTGACGATATTGTGACTCCACAAGATTTTTTAATCAGAATGAAAGAAAAAAAAATTGATGGCAAGGTGGAAATGGTCTTTCATATGGGCGCTTGTAGCGCGACAACCGAAATGGATATGAATTTTCTTTTGCAAAATAATGTGAATTATTCCAAGGCTATTTTCCATTATTGTGCCGAAGAAAATGTACCACTGTGCTATGCTAGCTCTGCTGCAACTTATGGAGCAGGTGAGTATGGCTATCAAGATTCCCATGATCAAGTGGCAAAACTAGTGCCCTTAAATCCCTATGGTTATTCCAAGCAACTTTTTGATGAATGGGTTTTAAAACAGAGCAAAGTACCTGCTAAATGGTTTGGGGTTAAATTTTTTAATGTTTTTGGTCCCAATGAATATCATAAAGGAACGATGCGTTCAGTGGTTCACCAAGCTTATGAGCAAATTTTAGCAGATCACTCTGTTCAACTTTTTTGTTCCCATAAAGAAGGTTATTTAGACGGAGAACAAAAAAGAGATTTTGTTTATGTGAAAGATATTGTGGATGCAATGATTCTGATGTTAAGTGAGGGAGAGTCTTCTCAAAGTGGCATTTATAACTTAGGAACAGGAGAAGCTCGAAGTTTTAAAGATTTGGCAAAAGCAGTATTTCACGCCATGAAAAAGAAAGAAAATATTAAATATATTCCGATGCCAGAAAATCTAAAAAACCAATATCAATATTTTACTCAAGCAGATATGACAAAATTTTTTAAAAACTTTCCTGAGTTTAAGTTTACTTCATTAGAACTAGCAGTTAGCGACTATATTAACGATCTTTCGCTTTAAGCGGAGCCAGTTATTCACCAGTTTCCTTTTATTCATGTCAATTTGGCTCCACTTTGTAGAAAAGTGGAGCATTTTAATCAAAAATCCCTTTAAACTTTTGGCATACGGCCTGCGATAATGAAGGGGAAAGATCTCCTTCTAGGATTGATAGAGATCGAAGAAACAAAGAGCGATAGGATGTTGCTCAGAAAAAAAAGTCTTCAAGGATGAAGACGGGGAAGACAGGATGTTTTCCAAGTGCTCAGGGTAGAGCGCAACATCTTTTTAAATCGCAAAGGAGCGTAAAATGACAACAGAACTAAACACAATGACAGAAAAACTTGCTCATTCTCTTTCTCCATCGCTTGAAGTTTATCAAGTGATTCATTTAAGCGATGAGATTGAAAATACTCAAATGATTGATGAGATAAATGTTCAGAGCACTCTGAATGCCAGAAAGAGTGTCTACTCAAAAAAAGTTCTCAAAGCAATTGGGAAAATGAAGGCTGGCACTTTTGGAATTTGTGAGGAATGTGGATGTCAAATTTCAGCAAGTCGTTTAAGTGCGAGACCTACTGCGGAGCTTTGTGTTGATTGCAAAGAAGAAAAGGAAGAAGCGGAATCAAAGTGCCAAAAAAATAAATCTCGCTATGGCACAGCAATGAATATGATGGTTGCTTAAAAAATTGTGTCTTTTATGAGGCACTCTTCCTTCTTCTCAATGCCTATTTTAAAGGACTTAGATTAAAATAGGCAAAAATTCCTAGCATGCTTTAAAATAAAGAAAGAGGCGGAATCAACCGAAAGGTCATTGATGAGATTTAAAATATTGTTACTTCTATTTTTAGCATCGTGTATGGCTTCTTCTTCAGGAAGAAGACTTCAAAGTACTAATCTCAATTCAACTAATTTTAATGGCTCGGGCAATGGTTCAAGCGGAGGTAATGGCTCACTTGGAGGCACAACTGCAATTAATCCGACAGTTGAACTCACTCACTTTATTAATCCTTATGAAGGATCTTTTGTTCAAAAACTCAGTATTCCTAAAAACTATAAAGGCACTCTTTATATTGCGGGTCTTAACCTTTCTACTTTAAACAATAAAAGTATTAAAGTGCGATTTAAGTTTGGACGAGAACTTCATGTTGTCGAGATTCCGGCAATCCTTGGAAAAACCAGAGGGGTGACTCCTTCCGTGGATGTTGATCTCCTTGTTTTAGATCTTGCCAATATGCCCTTTGAAAATATTTATTTGCCTTATGATCTTTACGATTACAACGAATATACTTTTGATGGCTCATCAAGTCCGATTGCCCTCAGTGATCCTGTCAGCGATAATAAGAACAGGCATCTTTTTTGTCGAGGCTTAGATTTAGTCGATGACCCTACCTTTACCTCAACTTCAGGGTCTTGTAGCTCTGGCACCGATGAGTGTCAGTATGCTTACGCCAAGGTGAGAGATGTCGGGCTTTATAAAGATTTAGGAACTTTTTCCGTTCCTGTTTATCCAAGATCTATGCAGGTTAAAGATTCGACTGGAGTAGGCTATTATGACCAAGGTAGTTCACAGCTGCTCAATAAATGCACACCGGATAATCCTATTTTAAACTCACCACTATTTAAGTTTTCCTCTTCAGCTTCTTATAGTTCTTATTTAGCATCTCAATTAATTGGTTTAGACACTTATATTTATAAAGGGCCCTATGAGATGAATGATTTTTCTCATTGGCAGATTAGCTCATCGGCGATTCATAGCAGTAAAGGTGTATTTCGCAGCGCTGCGGTTGGCGGAAGTATTTCTAATTTATTTCCTCGTTACGTGAAACAAAATTTAAGTGTGGGAACTAAGTATATTGGCGCAGCGCTCGCAGCACAGCCCGATGATGTTAAAACAGAACAAACGATGGCGGCATCTGGTTTATCGACATGGATGGATGGTTGTAATGAGCGAGTGAGATCATTTAACTCTTATACGAATGAGCATGTCGGCTCTTGTACGGTTAACGCGAGCATTGAAGTTGTTGTAACCGATACCGCAACAAGTGTTTCGCAAGTTGTGACGAAATCTAAAGATATTAAGTTGCAACTTCTTAAAGAAAGTCTCACTGACCAATATGGAAAAGACGTTCTTTCTTCTACATTTGGCAACTGCTCTAGTTCAGCCTCTTGCGGAGCTGATAATTGTTGTTTGAATGGAAAATGTTGGGACAAGGCTGTGGTTGGCCTTTGTCCCGATGAGCAGTCTGCTTACGATAATCAACCAATTGGTTCTTCTTGTTCTTCGGATCTATCTTGCTCAAGCCTTTGTTGTAATTCACAGACAGCAAAGTGCGCGATTCACGATACGAAACTTTCTCCGGCAGTCTTATGTCAAAAAGCTTCAGGACAGTTTTGTGTAGGAAGAGAGTGGTGTGAAACTTATAATCGTACAAAATGCTCTATTAAAAGAACGGGGCCAGGTCCTTTGGATTGTGCTTTAACTTGCGAAAACGTGGCAGTTCACGGTCTTTGTAATCAAGGAATGTGTCAGGATCCAGGTTTTTTTGCTGATCCAGCTTGGAATCCAGCAGATCCCAATCGTTGCAACGGGATCTAATGACAAAATGATTTGAAACAGTCATAATCAACTCATGAATTTAGAAAATTGCCACTTAGACCATGTTGCGATCGCTGTCACAAGTATTAGTGAAGCTAAAAAAATCTATGAGCAAATTGGTTTTTTCTTTAATCCCACTATTGAAGAAGTTCCTTCTCAAAAAGTTAAAGTCGCTTTTGCCAAGATTGATAATCATGCTCAGATTGAGTTGCTGGAAAGTACGAGTGAAGAAAGTTCGGTGGCAAAGTTTATTGCTAAAAATGGACCGGGCCTTCATCATCTTTGTTTTCAGGTTGCAAATATAGAAGAAAAACAAAAAGAAATGCAGGTGCAAGGAATAAAATTTATTTATGAAGAACCTTTTATGGGAGCCCATAATTGCCTTGTTAATTTTATTCATCCTAAAAGCACTGGTGGCGTTCTCATTGAGCTTAGCCAAAAGGTGGAAAACGATGTTTCAAAGACAACCTGAACTAAATAAACAAGACAAAATTATTTTATTTATAATTGCCCTAAGTTTTGTTTTCTTTCAGATTTTTACCAGTTGGATTTCTGTTTTTTCTCTCAATCATCGTTTTTTTAGCGGCTTTATTTTTCAAATTATCACTTTTCCTTTTGTTAATTTAGATTTGTTTAATCTTGTTTTAGAGCTTATTTTTATTTGGTTTCTTGGTAAAAGTTTATGGCAAAAACTTGGTAAAAAATTATTTCGAAATTATTTTGTTATTGCCATGATTTCGACGTCCTGCTTTTTTTTATTAACGGATATTCTTGGCTTACACCACGATCAACTTATGGGCTTTAAAATATTTAGTTTAGGACTTTTGGCTTTGACTGCTTATTATTTTCCGAATCAAGAATTTAATTTTATGTTTTTATTTCCGCTTAAGGCTAAGATTATTTGCGCCATAGCATTTTTGCTTGAGTTAAATAATGCCTGGCGAGTTGGAGGCATGTGGCCCATGATTTCACTTGTTTTTGGGGTAGCCGTTGCTTTTTTTTATTTGTATCAAGTAACGAAAGTAAAACCCCCAAAGAAACCCCATTTATCGGTTGTTAAAGACAATTCTTGGCATTAGTCGATAAATTAGCTATATAGAAAGACAATTAAAAATGAAAAGGATAGGTTTATGAGATTAAAAAAAGCAATTGAAGATAAATTACTTGATGTGAGACTTCGCGATAGACTACTTACTGAGGGGAAAATAACTCAAAAAGAAATTGATAAATATCTTGAAAAATTAGAAGATGATGAAAAAAATGGAGAGGAAGTAAAGGATAATTAATCCCTTACTTCTTAGCCCAAATACCAAATATTAGATAGCAAAAGGCGTGTATTTTAAATCAAGGTCTTTTGCTATTTGTTCGTATACTAAATTTCCTTTGTAAGTATTCACTCCTTTTCTCAGACTTTCGTCTTTTGAACAGGCATCAATTCCTTGAGCCGCGAGCATGCGCGCATATTTTAATGTCACATTCGTAAGAGCGTAAGTAGAGGTTTGAGCAACCGCACCTGGAATATTGGCTACGCAATAGTGAATAACTCCATCAACGACAAAAGTTGGATTCTCGTGAGTTGTCGCAACACAGGTTTCAATACAACCTCCTTGATCTACCGCAATATCAACAATCACGGTTCCTTTTTTCATTTGAGAAATCATCTTGCGAGTAACTAACTTCGGAGCTTTTGCTCCCGCAATAAGAACAGCACCAATAACCAGATCTGCCTCGCGCACAGCCAGTTCAATATTGTGCGGATTGGAATACAGGGTTGTGATTCTATTTTCAAATAGATCATCCATTTCAGCGAGTCTTCTTGCTGAAACATCAAGGCATGTCACTTCCGCCCCCATTCCCATTGCCATTTTTGCAGCATTCGTTCCAGCGATACCACAACCAATAACAGTTACTTTTCCACGTTTTACACCCGGAACTCCTCCTAAAAGAATTCCTTTTCCACCATGATCATTTTGTAAATAAGCGGCACCTATTTGGGTAGCCATTCGCCCAGCCACTTCAGACATAGGAGTGAGAAGGGGAAGGGAGCCATTTTCTAATTGAATTGTTTCGTAAGCGATACCTGTTGCTCCTGAGGCAAGTAAGCCCTCAGTTAGTTTTTTGTCAGCGGCTAAGTGAAGGTAGGTATAGAGTAAATGTTTTGGCTTTAAAAGCTTAAGCTCTACAGGTTGAGGTTCTTTTACCTTTATAATCATATCTCCAACATTGTAAGCTTCTTCCATATTGGCCACAATTGTTGCACCAGCATCTTTATAATCTTGATCGGTTAGTCCAATATTAATCCCAGCATTCGTCTCAATAAAAACTTGATGCCCATCTTGAACCAGTTGTTTCACGCCACCAGGCACTAGACCAACGCGATTTTCATTGTTTTTAATTTCTTTAGGG
>CAYQEW010000090.1:0-6868 GCA_964416605.1 uncultured Bacteriovoracaceae bacterium
CTTTTTTACAATAACCTCCCAAGAGATAGTCACACATATATAGGAGGAGACAATGTTTAAGGTATTTTTATTATTAATCGTATCGTTTATGGTACAAAGTTTTGCTTGGGCATCTGGAGAGATTAGAGTTGATTATAGTTATAACCAGAAAAGTATATACGCTTTAATTACTGGAGTGAATGGAACGAAACAAGTCAATATTTATAAAATTGCAACAAATAATGAAGATAAATTTATAAAGCAGATATCAGTTTCAGGTGGACGAGGGGAAGTGACCGTTAAGGATCTTGATTGTGGAGACAGAATCTACTTAAGAGTTCTTCAAGCTGATTCTGCGGATCATCCAAATGATGGGCAGCACTTTCGTACAACTGTTTCAGCCAAAGTACAATGTAGTGATAAATTGCGCGATGCTAAAGAGTCTCATGGCAACGATAAGGTTGTGAAATACGAACTATATGAAAGTGGAGATTTCTTCCGCATCATGCCAGATGGTAAAAAATGTCAAATCACGACAAAAGTAGAGTCTTTTAAAATGGCAAGAATGGATGATTCTGCAGCACTTTATTTTTTAAGAGATGGAAATTTAAGTGCCCTATATCCTGTTAGAAGCTACTCAAATCAGTGTCCAAATAAATCAGATGAAATAATAGCTGATTCTGTCAATCGTTATACGATACCTTCTGAAAATCTTCTAAGTATTTTCGCTTTTGGGATACGGTATAATAATGATTTAATCTATGTAGTACCTAGTCCTCACAAAGGTGGAAGTCCATATAGTTATTATAGACTTGATGGTCCTTTTAAAGATTATCTTCATAATACTTGTTATAATCAAAATGGAAAAAGCTTTAACTCATATATCATTTTTGCTCTAAGACAAGATGGTAGAGTTTTAAAAGTGAAAGAAAACATGGATAATAAATTGACAGAAAAAACTTATAAAAATCTTCAAGATTTCAAAGCAGACGAAAACGTTTGTAAATAATTAAGTTTCTTTTTTCCCCAATGAGCATAAAACTCATTGGGGATTTTTTCTCTGTGCTCTTGTCATCTTTCTTTTTTTGCGCTTTTCTTACCCATGAATAAAAATACTAAACTCTCAGGTTCCAATAAATTTCTTATCGCTTTTCTTTTCATGGTGCAGTTCACCAATATTCTCGATTTTGTGATTATGATGCCTCTGGGTCCCAAGATTATGCGAGCCTTTGCTATTACGCCTAAAGAGTTTGCCTATGTGGTTTCCGCCTATGGTTTTTCTGCTGCGCTCAGCGCTATTATAGGCTCTTTTTTTATTGATCTTTTTGATCGCAAAAAAGCATTGCTGGTACTCTATTGTGGTTTTGCTTTGGGAACGATTGCCTGTGGCCTTGCTCCGAATCATTTGGCATTGATTGTGGCTCGCATTATAGCGGGAGCCTTCGGTGGCATTATGGGAGGGCATATATTTTCGATTATTGGCGATAATATTCGAGAAGAGCATCGCGGAAAAGCAACTGGCGCGGTGATGTCCGCTTTTGGTTTTGCTTCCGTTGTCGGAGTTCCCGTAGGACTTGCTCTTGCCGAGAAGTGGGGTTGGCATACACCTTTTCTTGCTTTAGGAATTCTTTGTTGTATTGTTTTTCTCTTACTCAACTTTAAATTGCCAGCACTCGTTAAAAGTACACGTGATAAAAAAAATAAGATAGCTCATTTTAAAGAAGTAATCAGTCAAAGCAACCATCAAAGAGCTTTTATCCTTTCTATTTTTA
Source organism: uncultured Bacteriovoracaceae bacterium (assembly GCA_964416605.1). Classification (GTDB taxonomy): domain Bacteria; phylum Bdellovibrionota; class Bacteriovoracia; order Bacteriovoracales; family Bacteriovoracaceae; genus CAYQEW01. Next base: position 1,752 of record CAYQEW010000090.1, read on the forward strand.
TTATTCTCTCAGGTTTTATGGTTATTCCTTTTATCAGTCCCTATATGGTGCGCAATGTTGGGCTTTTAGAAAAGAATCTTCCTTATATGTATTTTATTGGAGGACTTTGCACGCTCGTTACTTCTAATTTAATTGGACGAATGAGCGATCAAATCGGCAAGCATAAAACTTTTTATATAATTGGCTCAATTTCACTTCTTCCCATTTTGCTTTTAACGAGCCTTATGCCAGTTTCTTTATTTTGGGTTCTTTGTGCGACAACTCCTTTTTTTATTTTTGTTTCAGGACGCTTTGTACCGTTGATGGCTCTTATTACTTCTTCGGTCGCACCTCAGTACCGAGGTTCTTTCATGATTCTTAATTCAGCGGTGCAATCTATTGGAATGGGGCTTGCGACGATTTTATCGGGTTTAATTTTAAGTTCTGATGCTCAAGGAAGACTCATCCATTATAATTATGTTGGATATCTTTCTTGTTCCATCACACTCTTTTGTTTTTATCTTGCTTCTCGAGTGAAAGTTTTTAAAAGCTAAGCACGTAAGCTGACAAAGCAAATCTCATCGCCAATTTTAACCCCAAGAGCCTTGGCAGAGCTTTCTTCTATGCGAACAAAGCCATCGCCAAGCGCTTCAACTTTGCCAAGACATGCTTTGAAGTTATAGGTTCCAATCGTTGAAATAATATTTAATTCACTGGCAAAATCTTGAGACACGATTTCTTTGATGAAACAATTTCTGGCATCGCGAACAGTGCGGATGTTTTCAACAGTGGCAGAAATAATGGGGCCTGGTTCAAAAATACCCACCTGTCCATTAAAACTAAAGCCCTCTTGCTCTAAAATACCTTTTGCTGGTTCGGTATTGGGATGAACTTTTCCTACCACCTCACGGGCTTCTTTAGGCAAGAGATTGACGATAATAGGGTAAGGAGGAAGAAGATCTTTGATGAATTTTTTATTTTTCATACTGAGATAATCCGCTTCCGTAAAATGAATATCGAAAAATTTAAATCCGACCGCCTCAAAAAAAGGAGAATTTCCTTCATCGTCAACTTGGCCGCGCATTTCCGCGATAATCTCTTCTTCAAAAAGATGTTTATTTTGTTTGATATAAAGAAAACGAGTGAGCGATAGAAAGCGGCCATTATGGCTATTGCGAAACAAAGGGTCTAAAAAGAGTGAGCATATTTCACTTGGGCCACTGTGCTCAACTTCCGCATGCAGTGTTTGCAATTCAATTTTTTTCCCTAAAGATTTAGAGTGGCGAACTTCGGTTTTAAGGCGATAAAAATAATAAGGCTCAAAGCCCCCAATTTTAGAGATAATTCCACTGATGCCCACAATTTTATGAGTCGCTGTTTCTTCCATCACAAAAAGGTAGTCCTCTCCACCAGCTTTCGTGAGCTCAGAGTTGGTAAAACTTTTTTTGGATTTGCGAATTCGCTTTAAAAGAACGTCGCGATCCTTAGGTAAAGTCGTGAGTCCATAACCCGAATGCGATAGCATTTCAATGAGTCCATCAAGATCATTTTCTTTTATGGGGCGAATGATAAACACTAATTCATCTCCGAAAGAACATTGTCCATAATCACCACAACATCGTCGATATGTTTTTCTTCAATAACCGCAATAGGTAAAAGGAAACGAACGCGAGTTGGATTTCCACCTGCTGTAAAGCTGATAACACCTTGATCAAAAAGTTTCATGGTAAAGTCTTTTGACTTATTGGCATCTCCTTTAAAAAGAGTCATGCCAATCATGGCGCCAATCCCATAGGGGCCCGTTATTTTTTCGGGGTGTTTTTTCTCAAGAGCTTGCAATTTTTGAGTGAAGTAAGCATTTATCTTTTGAATTTTTCCATTCTCTCCAAAATAATTGCCCTCCGCGAGATGATCGACAATGGCTTGTCCGGCGGCGAGAGAAGCTCCACTTGCCGTAAAGGTCTGGCTTAAAAGACCAGGTCTTGGAGCAAATTCAGATCTAAAAAGAGTTGCACACACTTGGGTATTTTTTCCAACTGTTACAATATCGATATCGTTATTTAAATTAAAATGTTGGAAAGCAAACATTTTACTGGTGCGTCCAAAAGTCTGAACTTCATCGACAATAATGGCAATATTATTTTCTTTGCACACTTTTATAATTTCTTTAAAGAATTCGGTATGCCCAACCCATGAACCTGCCTCACCTTGAATGAGTTCCATACAAATGGCGGCATGTTGTTTCGGGTAACGATGAATGTGATTTTTCAGCGCTGTAAGCGTTGCTTTAATACTTCCAGCATGATCGGACTCACAGTAGAAAGGAAGATAATCAACACTGAGAGTCGCTGGAAGTCCTTCTCTATAAGCAGCTTTATCTGTCACTTGAGAAAGAGCAAGTGTTCTTCCCATAAAGCAATGGTTAAAGGCTAAAACTCGAGAAGCAGGGTGCTTCTTTTGGAAAGCAATCTTTAAAGCATTTTCTCCTGCCATAACACCTGTTGTGGTGAGAAAACAGTGATTAAAATGGGCATTTTCTTGATTAGCGTATTTGAGAAGAGTGGCAATAAATTTTGCTTGATCGGTATTTTGTTGTAAGTGACCTTGCATTGCGGTGTTGGCGAGAGCGCCTTTGACCATCGCGCGCATCAGTTTTGGGTGACTGTGTCCCAAATAATGAACACCTATGCCAATAATAAAATCATATTTCACACTACCATCAGCTAATTCCACAAAGGGGCCATTGCCGATGCCACTGCCGATATAAGGATAGTAAAGAGAGCCACCTCGGTTTTCTCCCAAGGTTTTCATCGCCTGCGCATAAGAGACTTTAAGTTCTTCTTGAGCGGGGCGAATACTTGTAATCGCTTCACGATGTTTTAAAAGCGTCTTCTCTAAAATATCGAGCGCTTCATTAATTTGGGGATCGTTAAAATATTTTTCTGCGATAGTCGTTAACATAATGCTTCCTTTCTTTTTTCAAATTGATTCCTTTGTAGTAAGATACTTGCATACTGTCAACGAAACCGTATAATTTCAATAATTTAAGAGTGGATAGCCGTGCATAGTGTGAAAAAAACAGATAAAAAAATACTTAAAAAATGGTTTCATTTAATGACTTTGGGTCGCATGATCGATGAGCGAGCACCAAACTATCTGAAACAAGCCTTGGGCTGGTCTTACCACGCTCCTTATGCAGGTCATGATGCAATACAATTGGCAATCGGTCAGGTTTTTAATAAAGAAACAGATCATCTATTTCCTTACTATCGCGATATGCTCACCGCTCTTTCCGCGGGACTTAGCGCTTATGAAATACTTCTCAATGGGCTTTCGAAAGCAGATGATTTAGCGAGTGGGGGAAGACATATGTCCAACCATTTTGCAAAACCGGAGTGGAATATTCACAATGTTTCTTCTTGTACTGGGAACCACACGCTTCATGCCGTGGGAGTTGCAAGAGCGATGAAAACTTATAAGCATAAGGGAGTTAGTTTTAGCTCTCAGGGAGAATCATCGGTTTCGGAAGGGTATTGCTATGAGGCAATCAACGGAGCTAGTCGCGAAAAACTTCCAGTAGTTTTTGTCTTTCAAGATAATGGTTATGGTATTTCAGTGCCAAAGTCTGATCAAACTGCCAATGAATTTTGTGCCGATAATTTTACAGGTTTTAAAAATTTAAAAATTATTCATTGTGATGGAAAAGATGTTTTTGATTCAATCAATGCCATGGAAAAAGCGAGAACTCATGCCTTGACTCAAATGGAGCCTGTGATTGTTCATGCCCATTGTGTGCGTATGGGAAGTCATTCTAATTCAGATAAACATGAACTTTATAGAAGCCCAGAAGAAATTCAGGCAGCGGTGGATCAAGATCCTTTGAAAAAATTTAAAACTCAGTTGCTTAAAGAAAAAATTCTCACTCAAAAAGAAATTGATGAAATTGAAGAAGCTAGCAAAGCGGAATTGATGGATGCTCACAAAAAAGTAATGAAAGCAGCCGCTCCTAATCCGGAAACTATTTTTGATTATGTTCTCCCAGCTCCTTATGCACCATCAAAATATACAGACGGAACACATTCTCAAAATGGCGAAGAAATTAAATTTATTACGGCGATCAATGAAACACTGAAAGCTGAATTTCGCCATAATCCCGATACTTTTATTTGGGGACAAGATGTGGCGAATAAAGATAAAGGTGGAATTTTTAACGTGACCAAAGGAATGCAGCAGGAGTTTGGGCTCTCGCGAGTTTTTAATGGCCCCATTGCAGAAGATTATATTACGGGAACGGCTAATGGATTTTCTCGTTTTAATAAAAAAATTCGCGTGGTGGTGGAAGGAGCTGAGTTTGCGGATTATTTTTGGCCTGCTATGGAGCAGTTGATTGAACTCAGCCATGACTATTGGCGCAGCAATGGGGCTTTTTGTCCCAATGTTGTGATTCGTTTAGCTTCAGGAGGATATATTGGAGGGGGGCTTTACCATTCTCAAAATATTGAAGGCTCCCTTACGCCGATTCCAGGAATTCGTATTGTTTGCCCAAGCTTTGCCGATGATGCGGCAGGGCTTTTAAGAACTGCAATGCGCAGTGAAGGACCCACAGTTTATCTTGAACCAAAATCTCTTTATAACTCAAAAGAAGCCATGAGCGCGGTTCCCGATGATTTTGAGGTTCCATTTGGCAAGGGACGAATACGCAGGGAAGGAAAAGATCTCAGTGTTTTTACCTACGGAAATACGACTCATTTTTGTTTGGAGGCGGCAGAAGAATTAGCGCAAGAAAATTATACGATTGAAGTTTTTGATTTGCGCAGTTTAGCTCCTTTAGACGAAGAGGGAATTTTAAATTCAGTCAAAAAAACCAACCGTGCGCTTATCGTACATGAAGATAAAATTTTTGGTGGCTTTGGAGGAGAGGTTTTAAGCTTGATTCAAGAAAAAGCTTTTGAGCATTTAGACGCGCCGGTAAAAAGAGTTGGTTCAACATTCACACCAGTTGGCTTTAACCGAATCTTTGAAAGAGCGACGCTTCCTAATACTGAAAAAATAAAGCAAGCAATGCTTGAAGTTCTTAAGTACTAGAATGATCTGAATGGAAATGATCTAGTACGGCATTAATAAAGTCAGGGGACTCT
>CAYQEW010000091.1:0-6757 GCA_964416605.1 uncultured Bacteriovoracaceae bacterium
TTCTCTCTGTCATTCGTTATTTTACTAAAGCGAATCAGGGTAAGCTTTTGATGCGAGAATCAGATATCGCCATTCTGCAAAAAATCATTCATGACTTTAATCCGAGCGAGGTTTCTTCTTGGGATCCCTATGTTCTTAATTGGCTTGAGAAAAATGCTAAGAAGCTTATTGTCAACGCCATTGATATGGAGTTTGCGTGGAATATGATTGATCAGATGGGGTTAAGATCAAAGCTGATTGCTTTAAGTAATCCTAAGGCAGAAAACTCTATGGGCTGGTGGTTAAGTAAGGAGCCTCTAAGATCAAAGTCCTTAGGAACGACAGGAAGAACAGCCAAAGAAATTTTTGGTAAAGATCAAATCATGGTGGCCCATGAGACCAATTCTTTTGAAGCCTATGAGAGTATTACTAAGTCTCATGACTTAATGGCAAATGCTCTGATCTCAAGAAAAAATACCGTAGGAGAACACGCCTATCATAGTGATGGTTTTTATGTGCGACTAGGTAGAGAGGGAGGAGCAGGCACAGGTCTTACCATTCGTTTTTATCTTGATCCTAATGCAAGGGAAGGAATTGATTTTACGGTGCATGATGATTACATCGTTATCAATAACAAGAAAGCTTTAAAAGTAATTCCCGAATCTCTTGTCATGACACCCGTAGAGTACTTTAAAAAGCTAGCTGCAGGACTTGAATTTGATATGACAGATCGGGGAGTCACCGAGAAACTTAAGAGATCTATTACAAGGCAGTTTAGCTTGCTAACTCTTGATGAAAAAAATCAAATTGCTCAAACAGTGAGAAAGAATTTTGTAAGTAAAGTGCCCCGTTTAAATTTGGCACAAGAATGGTTTAATTTGGAAATGTCTGAAATTTATCCTGAGTTTGTAAATTTGCTTATGATGAATAAAAATAATGATGAAATGATAGATAGATTTCTTGTAATTAAATTCTTAGCGAATGATAGATGGGCACTTCAGCCAGATGCTCCCAGTTTTGTTTCTATACTTTTAGAGAGAGGAAAGGCAAGTGCTGATATTGCTGAACTAGTTTTTAATAAACCTCATTGGAATAAAGATATATTATCTTCATGGGTTAAAAATTATATTTTAAAGATTAATAAAGACAGCGCTCTTGCTGAGCTTGGCTTTTTTCTCCGTGAACCGGTAGCAGTTAATCATTCAGATTTTTTTGTTTGGATTGACTTATATATTGCTAAAACAAAAACACTTGATACGAGTATGAATTCCTTTAAAAGCTTATGTGTCTCTTTAGTCTTTTCAGGGACAGTGAATCATCCAAATTTTCCTTTGATTTATAATAAACTACTGGACGCTGAATCAAATTCAACATGGGGAGGCCCTATTATTGTAAACGAGATTCTTGCAAAGCCTGGAATGATGGATCATCCACATTTTTTTTCTTTTGTTGATAAGTATGATAGCAAAGGCTATTTTATTACTACTCTTGGTAGCCATATTCTTAGTAAAGGTGCAGTCATGGAGCACCCTAAATATTTGCAATGGATTGAGCACCTAATTAAACATACATCTATCCGTGATGGTTCAGTCAAATATGATGGACTTTTCAGTTTTATCCGGGATATTCTTATTAAACCGGATGCAATGAAGAATTCCTATTTTGTTTCGTGGGTTAATGATTGTATTTCAAAAGGCATTCACCTAACACTACTTAGTGAACACGTTTTCTTGAAGCCAGAAATAATAAAGCATCCTCATTTTTCTTTGTGGATTGATGCTTACATTGAAAAAAGTGTGGCGATAAAAGACATTCCTGCTTTATCCTACTTACATCATTATGTTCTTTCAAAGCCAGAAGTAATAATGCACCCTTCTTTTGCCTCTTGGCTTGAAAAGGTGCTAATACAGTATTCAGACAAGGGATCTATTGATTTTTTTTCGAAATATTTGGATGATAATTTAGTCATAAAAGAAAAACTTGGCTTTTTTTCTAATAAAAATGGGAAATCTATAATTGATATTCTTAAAAAAAAGAAAAAAACTATAAATTGTAATCATTATTTTTCTTAATATTAATAATAGCGTTGGATATATTACTTTAGCTCCTGTAATCAGAATTATTATAAAATTCAACGCTTGGAAATTTTTCCTGAGCTAGTTTTAAATCCCACTGACTTCTTATACCAAAACATTGTCTGCCTTTTCCATCGACAAGGATATAAGATCCATACAGTGCATTAAAATCATCAATTTTATTTTTGTCGGTAAATTTGAGCCAACGAATACCCTCAAATGTAATAGGTTGATATTCTCCTTTTACCCCGTATTCATTTTCAAGTCGGTATTTAACAACTTCAAATTGAAGCATTCCAACCGCTCCTAACATTTTTTCCTGAGTGGCTCCACGGATAAATAATTGTACAGCACCTTCTTCAGATAATTGCAAAAGCCCTTTATCTAATTGCTTGCCCTTTAATGGATCTTTTAAAAGAACTTTCATAAAAAGCTCTGGCGCAAAGGAAGGAATCCCTGCGTATTGTATGAGTTTTCCCTCCGTAAAGGTATCTCCAATTTGCAATTTACCAGTATCATAAAGACCGATAATATCTCCAGGATAAGCCTCTTCAACAATATCGCGATCTCTTGCCTGAAAGATCAGAGGAGCAGAGACTTTAAATTCTTTTTTTGATCGAACATGAAAGAGTTTTTGGTGGCGAGTAAATTTCCCCGAACACACTCGCATAAAAGCAATGCGATCGCGGTGATTTTTATCCATATTGGCTTGTATCTTAAAAATAAAACCAGAGAATTCGCAGTCACTTGGATCAATCGTAAGACTTTGTGCACTTGAATCATAGGGTGGCAATTTAGCAGTTCTTGGTTTAGGACCTGGGGCATTAGCATTGATGAAATCAAGAACTTCTTTGACTCCAAAATTAAAAAGAGCTGAGCCAAAAAAAAACAGGAGTTTGAATTCCAGAATTAAACTCATTGAGATCGAGAGGAGGAATAACACCTTCAATCATTTCTAAATCTAGTTTAAGTTTATCAATCAGTTTTTTGCCAATGGTGTTTAGTATTTCTGGAGAATCTAAATTGGAGCCATCGAGTATGGTGAGTTCAAAGGGGTTGAGGGCATTACTAAAAAGTCTGATTTTTTTTGTGAGTAAATCGATAACGCCCTTAAAATCAGGCCCGTCGCCAATGGGCCAGGTGAGAGGGATCGCTTGGATTGAAAGAACTTTTTCAATATTATCAAGTAGCTCAAAGGGATCGAGAGTGTCTCTGTCAAATTTATTGATAAAGGTAACAATCGGAGTGTCGCGAAGTCGACATACTTCCATGAGTTTGATGGTTTGAGTTTCAACACCTTTAGCCGCATCAATCATCATCAGAGCTGTTTCAACTGCCGTGAGAGTTCGGTAAGTATCTTCTGAAAAGTCATTGTGTCCAGGGGTGTCGAGTAGGTGCATCGCGCGATCTTCATAGGGGAAGGACATAACTGAAGAAGTAATCGAAATACCTCTTTCTTTTTCCATTTCCATCCAATCTGATTTGGCATAGTCACCAGTTTTTGATTTGACCATACCCGCTTTGCGAACAAGTCCTCCAAACCAAAGAATTTTCTCAGTAACCGTAGTCTTTCCAGCATCTGGGTGAGAGATAATTGCAAAGGTACAGCGTTTTTCAACATTTTCCATTATTTTATTGCCTTTGATTGTGAGTGCGCATGAATGATCATTGCTTTAATCTCAATAGGAGAAAGCGAAAGAAGTTTTTTAAAAGAAAAACGATCTTTTAAAATAGGAGAAAGAGAACGAATTTTTTCAGAAAGAATCGGATTTTTATTGGCTTCAAGTTCATCGACACGATCTATTGGAGTAAAGTGTGGTACGGTCAGTAGAACTTCCGGATTATTTTCAATAAGATCTTTTATTGCAATAAGTACTTCGACAAAATGATCGAGCTCTTTTTTGGTAAAACTCTCAGTAGGCTCAATCATAAGTCCAAAAGCCTCGGGGAATGCAACCGTTGGAGCATGGATACCAAAATCAAGAAATAATTTACCGATGCGAGGAATGATTTGTGCCTTATTAAGTCCAATCTTTTGAATGTGAGCAAAAAGCTCATCGGAAAGAGTTATGATAAACTCATGCATGCGAGGATTAGCTTGATTGGCAGGAAGAGTTGGGAAATGCTCTGAAATTTTTGTAAAAAGATAGCGGGCACTGAGTACTGCAACGGAAGACATTAAAGGTATTCCATCACTGCCCAGACTTCTTAGGTAAGTGTAGCAACGTACTTTGTGGGCAAAGTTTCCAAAGTGACGATGAAATTCTCCAATAGAGTGGGTTGCTTTTTCAGGGTAGTAAATATTATCTTTTTTGATAACTTGAATTCCAGGTAAAAATGGAACTAGTTTCTCACTTACCGCGACTATCGCGTCTCCAGGGCCACCTCCACCATGAGGAATACTCCAAGTTTTGTGAAGGTTATTATGGACCGCATCGACTCCTAATTTGCCAAGATCTACAATGCCTGCAATGGCATTCATGTTTGCGCCATCCATATAAACAAGTCCTTGCACTTCATGAATATAATCTGCAATCATTTTAAAATTATTTTCAAATACCCCAGAGGTATTGGGGTTAGTGATCATAATACCTGCAATAAAGCCAGAGTGTTTTTGGATCAGCTCTTGTAGATGATCCATATTGATTTGCCCATCTTCTTGGGACCCGATTTCGACAATAGTGTATCCTGCCACTGCGGCACTTGCGGGATTTGTTCCATGGGCGGACTTAGGAATGAGAATAATATTTTTTTGTTCATTATTATTGTGACGGTGATAAGCTTGAAATAATTTTAAGCCAACTAATTCTCCTTGCGCTCCAGCGAGAGGCTGAGTTGTGACACCGGCAAGGCCAGTTATTGCTTTAAAATATTCTTGAATTTTAAAAAGTATTTCTAATGATCCTTGAGCGTTCAAGTAATGTGTTTGAGGATGCAGCTGAGTAAAGCCAAGAAGAGAGGCTGCCCAATCATTGATATAAGGATTGTATTTCATGGTGCAAGAGCCCAGAGGGTAAGGAGCGTCATCGGGAGAAAGATTCTGTTCTCCTAACTCCGAGAAATAATCAAAAATTGTTTTTTCATCAAACGCAGGAAAATCACAAGAACTTTTTCTCATAAAGGCGGAAGGAATATCTTGAGTCACTGTGTTGCTTTTTTGATAAGTGAAATGTTTTTTGAGAAAAGATTCGAGCAGACTTAACTTATCACTACTGTGATTGATACTAATGGAAAATTTAAAAGTATTTTTAATCCCCGTTCTTTCTTCCATACAAATACCTAAGTCGATTCCGGCTTGAATTGCTTTGCTAAAGAGGTCGGAAATTTCCACAGTTGAAGTAAGGCAAAATTCATTCACGATAGGAGAATGAGGGTAGGTGAGAGAAAACTCTTGATAAGAAGTAAATAGTTCAATACTTCTTTGAGTTAACTTTCTCATTTGAAACCAGTTTTGTTCTAGGCCTTTTGCCCCATTATTTAAAAGAGAAGCAGCTACAATGCTTGCGATAAAAGATTGGTTGCTACAAATGTTAGAAGTCGCTTTATCTCTTCTAATATGTTGCTCTCTTGTCGATAGAATAAGAGATTTACATTCTCTGCCAAATAGATCTTTTGATTTTCCAATGTATCTACCAGGGGTTTGGCGAATTGATTGTTTATCTTCTGCGTGATAGCGAATACCCATAATGCCAATCCCCGGGCCACCAAAGTTGGGAGCAAGGGCAAGGTGTTGTCCTTCCGCGATAAACATATTAACGCCCACTTCATTTGTTCCAAATTCTCTTGGCGGCTTCATACAGCCTGATGAAATGTGAGCAAGATCAACACTGGCGATTGAGATAAGGTTATTTTGGCTACAAAAATCAGTGAGAAAATCAACATCTTCTAAAATACCAAACTGATTTATTTGAGGAAAAATAAAGGCACAGCAATCACCTGTATTGATAGATAAAAGGGCATTTTTAGATATCGTTCCATCATTCTTATCGATATCGACCAAGACAAGATCAATATTAAGTTGCGCGCAATTCGTTTTTATGACGGCGATGTCTTGAGGAAAAAGAGAGCTTGCTAGTAAAATTTTTTGATTTTTTTTAGTTGTTAAGCGCAGAGCGGTGAGCAAGGCTTCAAAGTGAGCAGAGCCTCGGTCATATAAGGAGGCATTGATCGCTTCAAACCCAGTAAGTTCTGCGATAAGAGACTGATAGAGCCAAAGAGTTTGCAGCGTTCCCTGAGAGCGCTCAGGTTGATAAGGAGTGTAGGCAGTTGTGAGACCTCGAATGGAGCATATCTTTTTAATAAGAGGAGTCGTTGTTCCTACTGCAAGCGCATCAGCAACAAAACTTGTCATGACATTATTTTTTGAGGCGATTATTTCTAAATCTTTTTTAATTTCTTCCTGATTAAGAGAGGTCGGCATTGAAATCGGCTTTTGAAATTTAAGAGAATCATCAATATGAGAGTAAAGATCATCAAGTTTTTTTAACCCAATTACCTCGAGCATTTCTTGTTGTTCTTGGCTGGTACTTGTTATGTAGTATGGAGCATTTTCTCTGTTCATGGATTTCCTTTTTTTATGAAACTAGCATATTCTTCTCAATGTGAAATTAGAAGATTTGCGAAAAATAACTTTTTTTATCGAAGATAGCGATGGAATATGGCTTAAAGCCAAAGCGCAGGAGCTTATCCCCATTGATCTAGAG
>CAYQEW010000092.1:0-6699 GCA_964416605.1 uncultured Bacteriovoracaceae bacterium
TAATTTTTTTGCAGAAGAATCTAAGTTTTCTCGTATCTCGTTCATCTCATTGAGTGACTCTTCATTATTCGGATCAATTTTTCTAATCTCTCCATAGGTTTCATAGGCTCTTTTTAAATCCTGTCCTTGTTTAAAACTGCGAGCCTGCTCGAGCATTGGCGCTATCTGTGTTGCAATATTGGTCTTTGATTCACTTGTCATATCGGAAGCCTCTTTGCGCAAGTCTTCATCAATATCTTTTAGAGCTAAAAACTTTTCTAACTTTAATATTGCATTAAACCATTCTTTGTTCAGATAATAATTTTTACCAGGGGCTAGCTCTTCGATCATTTTTTTTCTTTTATCTTCTTTGGCAATACGTTCTTTCTCGGATTTTTCATGTTCTTCAATATACGCATTAAGCTCTAGTTTTAACTGCTCAACTTCAATATTTTCTGGATCAAGTTCTAAGATTTGAGCAAACAATGCTTGAGCAAGTTTGACCTCTCTATTCTTAACTGCTTCTCGGGCTTTTTCTAATATCTTTTCTGCTTTTTCTAAACGAAGTTTGCGCTCCAACTCTTCTTTTTCTTTTTTATTGAGCTCTTCAATTTTTACAAGCGCCTGCTTGCAATACTCTCTGTAGGTAGCAACTTCCTCATATTTCGGATTTACCGCCATAACTTTTTCAAATTCAGTAAGTGCATTTTCATAATCTTTTTCACGATATTTTGCTAAACCAATTTCATAGTGAGCAGACATAAATTCTTTTTCAGCATCAGAGTAAATACGCTCATTCGGCTTGAGGTCTTTCGTTTTATTATCCGTGGCTACCACTGCTTTTGCCTTGGTATCGACGGGCTTGGACGAGTCTCCCTCATCCAGTAGAAGCATCAGTCCACCGACAATGACGGTAGTATAAATTATTTTTCGAGGCAAAGATAAATCCAGAAACTTTTTAACTAAACTTTTATTTCCGGTTTGAATATCCGCCTGAGTTCCATCATTGAAATCAGAAACAGATTCTTCAATTATTTCTTCTCGCGTGATTTCTTGATTAGACTCAATGGGCATTAATTTATCATGCTCATTTTTAAGTAGCTGCGATTCTATTTCAAAGGTAAATGAAGTGCTACCCACCAGAAATTCATCACCACTTTTAAGTTGTTGCTTATTTATTCGTTCACCATTTAAAAGTGTTCCATTACTTGAACCCAAATCTTCTAAATAACAATGTGCTCCTTTCTTCGTAATTTTGGCATGAAGTGAGGAAACGTCATTATCTTTTAAAACAATATTTGCTTTAACTGAATCCCTTCCAATAATAATCTCATTGTCATTAATGGTATATTTATCATAAGGAATATCATCTCCAAAAATTTTCAAATAAAAGCTAAGGAAATTAGTAAAAACTCCTGTGCGATCTCCGGCAACGTCAGTAGAGATTTCAAAATTCTGAGAAAAATCAAAGCCATCATCTTCATTCTTTTTTTCTTCTTTAAAATCTTCACCTATCGCACTCGCTCCAAAGGTGTCTTCAAAATCATCTTGAATTCTTTGCTCTTCTTCACTTTCAATTTCTTTCTCTTCTTGAAAATCATTTTGGATGATTTCTTCTTTTGGCTCTATTTTAGAAGGAGTTATGACCTGTGACGAATTGATTCTCATCTGAAAGGGACCTATCGCAATAAGGTCTCCAATAAAAAACTCTTCACGCTTAACGAGCACACCATTGAGAAGAACCTCTCCCCAATCAGAAATATTGTCGACAAACATTGAATTATTTTTAAAAGAAATCTTAGCGTGCTCTCTCGACACTCGAGGATCGTCTAATACAATAGCGCAATGATCATCTCTTCCTACGAGAAGAGCAGAATCATTTCCGGTTTCAGAAAAGCTATATTCTGCTACCTGTAAATTACTTCTCAATACAATTAATTTCACCGCTATTATACCCCAAAACTTCTTCAAGTTTTCTTATATTGGCTTGCGCATCTTTATACCTCTTATCCTCTGGCACAGAATAAAGAAGTCTTATTATCCCACAATAGGATACGATAGCGCTCTTATATTTTAAAGTATCAAATTCTCTTCTTGCTTTGACGAACATTTCTTCAATATCTTTATCGAGTAAATCTTCTGTCTTTCTTTTATAAAATTGAGCTAAGGAGTCTTCTGGATTTATAATCAGAGCCATATTAAACTCTTGAAGAGCTCGCAAATAATTTTTTTCTCTAAATTCGCGAAGGCCTTTTTGAAAAACGTTGTTTAACTTTTCATTTAAATTTTTATCTTCCTTTCGCTGTCGTTCATAAATCTTCTTCGTCACATCATAGCCAACTTCATCAATATCGCCTTGTGAAACGGCTTTTTTCTTTTTCGCCTCAACTTCTTTTTCGGAGTCAGGAAAAAAAACAACGAGCAAGAGTAACCCAAGTACTAGGTAAAGAATCTTTGAAGATAAAAAACTTTTAGATTTTGATTTCTCTGAATAATCTGATTCATCTTCAAAAATATTTGATTCGTGAGATTGTACGTGAACAAGTGAGTATTTTATAACGGTTTGCCCAATAATAATCTTATCTCCATCAAGCATTTTATGTTGATTCACTTTCTGTTCATTAACCAAAGTACCATTTTGAGAACCAAGATCAGTCAAAACCAGAGAGCTGCCAACCTTTGTTAACTCAATATGTTCACGGGAAGCTTTCGCATCCTTTAAAGGAATGTCAGCAGTTAAATCTCTGCCAATAATTATTCTATTTGATTTTATAAAATAAGCGCTACCTTTTGATTCTCCCGTCAATATCAAAAGACGGTGGTGTTCACCAGCGACAGGAGGTTTTTCAAAATGTTTTAAAACTAAAACATTCCTACTCATTAACGATCCTCAAAAAATGTGACATAAAAAGCTTTGGCAAAAGAATCTTTTCCAATTAAAGCCGTCACACTTATTTTATATTCTCTTCCACCTATTTCATAATTTTCACTGCGATGATTTCCTTCATTGTGAGAACTTTGATCACAAAGATCAATTATTGTTGCGGCAATTCCTTGCTCGCGAAGAACATCTAAAAGACTATTGCCACTTGATGAGTTCTCTCGTATTCCCAAGAGATCTTCTCCATAATTATTTAAATACTGAATAAGTTTTTCAGAGTTAAGTACCATCGCGGGCCCCTGAGCGCCCAACATAAATTCTTTTAACTGAAAAATATATTTTCCATCTTCCTCTGACTGATCCATGCCCCCCACTTCACTTTGCTCACTTTCTCGCAAACGTTGAAATAGAAAATTAATAGACTTTCTCATTGGGTCCAATTCTTCCATTAAAAGACTGCTTCCCAGTTCCTTTATTTTTCCTCGCGATACTCTTTCTATTTGATGAACCATCTCATCAATAGGTCTTTTGGTAAGAAAATAAACAATTCCAAAGAAAATAATCCCAACTAAAAAAGAAAGGGTAAATGCAACTGCATATGATTGAAGATCTTGATTTGCTAAACTAGTGAAGGTTTCAGGAGCAAATTTAATCGCAATATAACCAACAATATCATTTCCTCCCGTTTGCAAATCGTGCGCTCGAATTGCCAAACCTACTCCAACTTTACCATTTTCAATAAGTTTTCTCACAACATCTCTGTCATGATTTCCTTTATTTAAATTTTCAAGAACATAGGTTGAAAAAGAATCGTTTGAATAAGTATTTAGTTTTGATAATGGTCGAATGACTCTTCCTTCCTTATCAAATAGCTCATAGGATTCTACTCCATTTCCAGATTCTTCCAAAAAGTTAGTTTCAATTCGATCAATATTTTTATCGCGAAGAACGCCTCGATTAATAAGGGCGACCTCTTCCGCATATTGCTCCGCTCTCTTGGTAACCTCAATAAGAAGTAAATCCTTATTGGTTTTTAAAACTGGTGTAATAATAAGAAAAATATTTACGAGAATAAATAAAAAAAGAACAATTCCAAACATCACTCGCCATTCGTATTGCTCATTAAAACTATAAAAAACCGGCATTAATTTTTTGCGAAAGAAATAAATTACTTTTCCCATTAGATCATTGGGAGCGCGGTCATCGTCAAAGTCATCACTACTATAAGAACTTTCTTGTGCATGATTTACTTTTTTGCGAATTGTTATAATATTTTCTTTAACATACACGACTTGAAAAATAACATTGGGCAACGCGATTTTATCTTGATTATAAATCGTTTTACTTGGGACAAGTTTTCCATTAACAATGGTCCCATTGGAACTGCCTAAGTCTTCTAAATAAGCACTCTCACCATTTACGGTAATACGCATATGTTTTTTAGAAACACCATCTACATCAATTTGATGATCACAATCAGCACTTCGTCCTAAAGTATTTTCACCTTCTTGAAGGATAATTTCTTTTCCTCTAATTTTTCCACCAACTGCCACCAACTTAAACATTCAAAACCTCCAACAAATCTCCCTCTTGAACCTCTTCGCAAATTGTTCCACTCTTTAACTCGAGAGCTTGGGAAGCTTCCCAAACCAATCGTGTCATTCGCCAAGGTTTTAAATGACGATAAATTTTAACGATTCTATTTTTATTGTCTAAAAAGATAACATCAATAGGATAATTCATAAAAAAAGTGTGAATGCTGTTTGCCGGAGAAAAAAGTAATCCATCTCGATCGCCTAAACTCTTGCTAAACATAAGACCGATTAAACGGGAAAAAAAAGTATCTGCCATATCGGCCCGCTGACAAATGATCTCTTGAGATTTTTGATGTTTAATTATTTTTTTCACTGTACTCCCATAAACTGAAGCCCAATTGGAGCAATGATAACAATAAAAATAGCTGGTAAAATAAGAAGCATCATCGGAATAAGAATTTTAGTCGCTGCGGTAGCTCCTTTCTTTTCAGCATCGGAAGATCTCTTTTGACGCATTTCCTTAGAAAGCACCTTGAGAATTGGGCCGATACTTGCTCCAACGGAATCTGCGGCAATTAAAGTGGCACAGAAAGAAGAAATCGAAATCGTATCAATTCGCCATGCTAAGCTACGCAAAGCTTCCGCGCGATTTGATCCAATTTTTATTTCTTTTAATAATATTTCAAATTCTTCCACTAAGGCAGAAGGAGGGGCTTTTTCAATAACTCTGGAAATACCTGCAATAAAATCAAGACCTGCTTCAACGGAGAGAGCAAGCATATCGACCACAAAAGGCATACTTTGCGTAATTTCATATCGTCGTTTTTCGATACGTCCTTTTATCCAAATATCTGGATAAAAAAATCCTAATAGCCCCATCAGAGGAATAAAGGAAAGAGGCCAAGTCTCTTCGAGAAAACTGCGCAAAGCCACAAAGACAATAGGAAATCCGACAATCAAAAACAGTTTAAAGGCGTAGAAATCTTCCGGTTTCATTTCTTGCGTAAGTCCCGCTGATGCGAGAGGTCGTCTATATTTTTCTCGAAATTTTTTCTTGTCTTTCATGCCCTCCACAATAGGAGAAAAATATCGTGTAAAAAAAGGCTTCGAGTATTTTAAAATAAAACCATTATTTTTTTTCTTATCTGTTTTTTGAACTTCTTCTCCATCATTTAAAGCCTGAGAAGTTTTAAAACTTTCTTCATCGGTAAAAACCGTTTTAGCGATAATGAAAACTGCGAGAAAAATAAACATGACAGCGGAGTATTGAAGAAGACTATTCCCCGTTTTGCGAGTTCCTATTTCATGACTCTTCGTCCATTTGGCGCTTACTGGTTGCAAGTAGCATTTTAATTTTTTATCTTCATCAATTGTACCATCTTTATTTTGATTATCTTCTCGAATAAGTTCAAATTCTCCAACCAACTGATCACCTGAAAAACTCATCTTAGAAGTGTTCCAAAACCCCTGATCTAAGCGTATTTCAGCGTTTCCCTCAATGTCATTAACACCATCTGTAGAAAAAATTTTAGACCGATAATAAATAGAGCAAAAATTTTGCTTATCACTCGTTTCGGTATAATAAAATTCGACTGCTCCAAGATTATTTTGAGAATCAGAAAAATAATAAATCGAGTTAGATAATTTGTTTATATCCACTCGCTCACTGGAAAATTTAGATAATTTTTCCTGAACACATTTTTGCGTTTGCTTTTCTAAAGGTAATTCACAATCCGCAAAGAGATTGAAGGCTAATCCCCAAGAAAAAAGAAAAAATATTGATCTTGTAATATTCACAACTTATAGAATATCACCGTCCTTCACAACTTCGCTAATTAGGAAAGATTAGCCTAGAAAAAGAGAGTACTTGAGTCTTTTTCTTGGCAATAAACTTAAACATTAAACACCAAACTCAAACATCAAACATCAAACATCAAACATCAAACAATTAAACAATTAAACAAACTGGGCATTCAGGCAAAACCTTGGCAGTCAGGCAATCAGGGCGTCTTGAACGCGCCCGGATTTTTGATTAGCTTTACAATGGAATTATAAAGATGAGCTGAATTTTTTAATTTTTCGTTCTCTTTGAGAATAAGTAGCAGGCACTGAACTTCTTTTAAAGAACCAAGCGCGATAGAATAAAATTTTCTTTTGTCTTTGGCACTCAATCGTCCTGAGCCTTCTGCTAAATTGAGACTGATTGAGAGCAAAGCTCGCTCAAATTGATTTTTAAGCACGTAATTTGCAAAAGTGATTGTTTGGCATTCATCATGAAATTTCATCGCAAGATTTAATGTTCTA
>CAYQEW010000093.1:0-6690 GCA_964416605.1 uncultured Bacteriovoracaceae bacterium
TCAAGAATATAAAGATCATCATCAATGCTTAGAGAAGCTTTAGGGGAATTCTGATGAGCGAAATCAATTTGTCTAAAACGAGCAAGGATAAGAAAAAGTTTTAAGTCCTCGAAAAGTTCTGAGCCAAATCCCGTTTCATCTTTTATGCGAGAAATGATATCTTCATCGTTAAAAGCAATAGCTCGGACGAAGATATCTTTATAAGCAGGGGATAAATTAAGATTTACAAGATTCACAACAGCCGTTGTCGAATTTTTTATCATCAATAATTTGTTCTAGCATTTGCTTTAGATCTTGAGTAGTTGCTTCCATAAAATATCCTTTTTAAAATTGAATTTTAACAGTGCCAAAGAATTTGTTTAATGTAAATGATCGGCATCGTTTGACATATCAAACAAGTTAAATAATGATAAAAATGAAGAGGGATTTATGAGATACGGGTTTCTTTTAATTGTATTTGTTTTTACTTCATTTATCCAAGCACAAAGCTTAGACGAGCGTCTAAGTCAATACGTACAAATTTTTAATCTCCAGTCGATACAGAAAAAAGAAATAAAAGATAAAGCTCTTTTTTTAGCTGGAGAGATTTTATTTCGCGATAAAATTCTTTCGGGAAATCGCAATATTTCGTGCTTGGAATGTCATGATCCTGCTAAAGGAACTGGAGATCATTTACCACTTTCTTTAGGGCAGGGAGCAGTTACTTTGGGTAATCAGAGATTTCAGGATAAAGCGAAGATTATTAGAAGAAATAGCCCGCCACTTTTTAATCTTGCGGATAATTTTTCGATGTTTTGGGATGGGCGAGTTTTTGTCGATCCATTTGGAGAGAGCTTTACAACTCCAGAAAAAGTGCTCAATGGAAAAAATCCACTCGCTTGGCATATTGTGAAGAATCTCAAAAGAGCTCTGGATGCCCAAGTACTTTTCCCGATGGTTTCTCATTCTGAAATGATGGGAAATCCTTTGGAAAATGAGATTGCGAGTGCTCCGAATAATATAGAGGCTTGGAATCTTATTGTTCAAAGAATTATAAAAGAAAAGAGAAATATCGTTGATCTATTAATGTTTTCTTATGGATTAGCTAAAGAGAATGAACTCAATATTGGTCATGTGGCAGGAGCTTTGGGAGAATTCATTGCCTATAATTTCCAAGTTTATAACACTCCCTATGATCGCTATCTGCGAGGAGATATAAGTGCCTTAAATGAAAAAGCCAAATTGGGAATGGAAATTTTTCTAGGTAAAGGAAGATGTATTAACTGCCATAATGGCAAACATTTATCTAATTTTTCTTTTCAAAATATTGGAATACCAAATCTTCTTGAAAATAAAGAGAGTGCTTTAGATTATGGTTTATTTGAAATAAATAAACGTGAAGGAAGTGAGTTTCGTTTTAAAACTCCCACATTGCGCAATGTGGGGCTTACGGCTCCGTATATGCATAATGGTATTATGAAAACCTTAGAAGACGTTGTCGAACATTATAGCGACGTAAAAACATCTATCATTTTTTTTAACTATGATAAAATTTTTAATCAATTCTATAACAATGAACTTTTTCAAGTTGTTGATCAAAAAACCAATGACTTTATTTATAGTGGAGTCAATAATCCTTTCTTGCGAGCTGGCTTAAAACTAACAAAAGAAGAAAAAGAAAATCTGGTTTATTTTTTACGTTATGGCTTGAGAGATAATTATATTTTTTAAGGTGGTGGGCCCTACAGAACTCGAATCTGTGACCTCTACCATGTCAAGGTAGCGCTCTAACCAACTGAGCTAAGGGCCCCCTAAAAAAACAAGAATACATTGTGCCATCTAAAATTGACAAGAATATTCCTTAAGACTAAAACCTTTGTCTAGCTAAAATGAGGTATAATGTCGCAATATAAAAGATTAGAAAGACCTTTTCTAATATGGCTTTTTTTTCATCTGATGGAATTTATTCCCTATTATATTGGTTCGCTCCTTGCTCTTTACTTACTTCACCGCACTCAATCTAAAATTCCTTTGATGGCAAAAGAACTGGGTGATCTTATTATGAGTAAGCAAATGGATAAAATTCACTTTATGGATTTTATTTTGGTTGCGCTAGGAATCATTATTTTTAGAACATTGTCTCGTCTTCTTTTTTTCTATCCTGCTCGAATTCAACAACTTAATTTACGCACCGAAATTTTGGAAAAGTTAGAAGAAACTCATCCTGATAGCTATCAAAATGTTTCTGATGGTCAGCTCTTTGAGATTGCTTACAATGATATTAATCGCCTAAGAGGTTTTATTGGATTTGGTCTTTTACAGGTCGGAAACATCATTATCGCAGGACTTATTTTTATTCCTAAAATTAATTCGTTCAATCATTCTTTTCTCATTGCCTTGCTCCCAATTCTTGTTTCGACTATTCTTTTTTCAATTATTATTTATCTTTTTCAACCACTCGCCAAAAAGGGCATGGACTTGCATGGTGATCTGCAAAATTCCTTGATTGAAATATATGATGGGAAAAAAACAATTAAAAACTTTCACCAAGAAAAAAGCTTCACCGCAAAATTTGAAAAGTCTTCACAACTAGAGCTTTCTTATTTTTTTAAAAGCTCCTTGGGCCGTATTTTTAGTGTTCCTTTGATAAACTTGGCTACCGGGATTTCTCTCGCTTGGGGAGCTTGGATTGTTTATTCGCAAAAACTTCCTTCAACTAGCTTAATTTTTTTTTCAGGATTTCTTTATTTAATTATGGAGCCAATTTATTTTCTTTCCTGGATTGGCGTGGTGACTTCGCAAGGTTTTGCGGCTTGGAAACGCATTAAAGATCTTGTGAAAATATTGAAACAAGATAATGTGAATAGAGATCATCTTCTTTTGTGGGGCAAGCAAATCATTAATCCGGTACATGAAAAAAAATGGAATGTTTTTATCGGAGAAACGGGCAGTGGTAAAACGTTTTTACTCACAAATCTTGCAAGCTATTATACTCAAAAAGGTTACAAAACATCTTTTATTTTCCAAGAGCCCTATCTTTACAGCACCACCGTTGAAAAAAACATTATGCTTGGAAATCAATTAACAGATGATCAAAAACAAGAATTATATGATTGGATAGAGCTTTTCTCTTTGATGGATTTAGGTAAATCGCCCCAAGAAATATTGGCTTTAGAAGTCGGCGAGAATGGTAAGAAAATATCTGGCGGCCAAGCGAAGCGAGTTGCTTTAATTAGAAGCTTAATGAGTGACGCGGATATTTATATTTGGGATGATCCATTTTCTTCAGTAGATCCTTATTTGGAAAAACAAATAATGATTAAAATAAAAAATCATTTTCAAGCGAAAGGAAAAACATTTATTCTTTCCGCCCATCGCCTTACCACCGTTGGATTTTGTGATGAGGTTTTTGAACTTAAAAAAGGTATTTCAGAAATTGCACAGGGCAGCTATCAAGATCTTATTTTACAACCAGAAAGTTTTTTACGGAGTCATTTTGAGAAACAATATTTGGATGCTTAGAAAGCACAAGCTTTTACTCGTTTTGATAGCAGTAAGCTTGCTTGCAACGATGGTTGTTGGTTATTTTTTGCCTCGAGTGATTGCGGGTATTTTTACGGCGGTATCCTTTGAAGATAAATTTTTTAAAAGTTTATTTATTCTTG
This sequence comes from uncultured Bacteriovoracaceae bacterium, assembly GCA_964416605.1. GTDB lineage: Bacteria > Bdellovibrionota > Bacteriovoracia > Bacteriovoracales > Bacteriovoracaceae > CAYQEW01. The sequence goes on from CAYQEW010000093.1 coordinate 3,645, forward strand.
TTGGAATAGTTGTTTTTGAATATTTTAACCGAGTTTTTTATCAGATCACTATAACTAAATTTATTGAAAAATTTTTGCAAACTATTCGCATGCATAGTTTTACGAATTGGATCGGCGCTTATGAGTGCTATGAAGAAAATAAGAAAAAACAAAAAGAAACATTTCCCCTCGGAGAAGTTATTTCAAGACTTCTCAATGACACGGAATCAATCATTGAATTAGTGAGCTCAGGTAGTTTTTCAGTCTTTGCAGATGTTCTTCTTATTTTATTTAGTTTTATTGGCTTTATTCAACTTAATTTCAATGCCGGTATTTTCATTGTTAGCCTAGAAGTTATCTTTGCTCTTTTTTTGATTTATATTACAAAGTTTATGGCAAAGATTTACATGGAAGTTCGCGATGGAAATGCTCTGGTCACAAGAATTTTGACGAATACACTCAAGGGGGTAAGGCAAGCTTATTTTACAGCGAACAACCGTTTTACCAGCAATGAACCAAAGCAATCGCTTGAAAACTTTTTAAAGGTGCAACTTCGATCAAACTTTTGGGATGCCAGTTATTATTCTTTTTCGGAATCCTTATATCCGATTTTTCTTATTTTTTTGGTTATTATTTTCCCTTACTCTCGAATGACTGAAATGGCGGTCCTCGCAGCGGTCATTGATCTTATTCAGCGCTCGATGTCTCCTATAAAAGATGTGGCAAGTAAAATTTCCAATATTCAAAGAGCAAAATCAGGGATCGTTCGTATATTACAGTTTAATGCTGCCCTTGAAGCAAAAGAACGATTTACTGATCTGACTGAAACGACAGAGAATCCTACACGAATGAAAGTGATGATTCCGGAGTTTTGTTACCATGAACATCGCGATCAATTTAAATTAAAAGAAATTTTTTTTGAAGTGAATGTCAATGAACATATCGCCTTAGTGGGACAGTCTGGAAGTGGTAAATCAACGGTTTTAAATATTATGGCGGGTAATATTTTATGTGAGTCAGGAAGCGTGAGTATTTTTTTAAATGATCATAAAATAATTTTGAATCAGCAGCATCGCAGTAATTTATATGCCTATAAAAATTTAGTAAGTTTAGTTTCTCAAGACTCCCATTTATTTACAGAAACCCTTGCTTTTAATTTAAGCTTTGAAGAAGAAATTGGAAAAACAATAGAAGATTTTTGGAAGCAAGCTTGTTTACAAGTGCCTTATTTATTGTCTTGGGGAGTTAAGTTGACGGATGTTGTTTCTCCTCAGAATGTTTCCTTGGGGCAAAAGCAATTAATTGCTTGCTTGAGGGCATGCTATTTAAAAAAGCCAATTGTTATTTTTGATGAGATTTCTTCGAGCTTGGATTCGGAATTAGAGAGTTCTTTAAAGATACTTGTTAAGTGGGTGCAGAGACAAGCGATGACGATTACGGTTGCCCATCGACTAGAAACAATTATTGCGTCGGATAAAATTTATGTTTTAAGCAAAGGGAATATGGTCGCCAATGGTACCCATGAGATGCTTTTGGCCCATAGTCCTGATTATCAAGAATTATATCGAGAATTAATGATAAAAAAATGACATTCTCTTTAGAGAGTATTAGCATATTTCATACATTTATCATGGAGGCTTAATGAAATTAATTATTGGTAGCATTTTACTACTTACTTTTTTTTCTTGTTCAAAAACGGAAGAGGGTAAACTTTCTTCAAAATATCTTGCACCACCAGAACTTAATGAAGCTCAGGTAGTTGCCAAGGCGGGAGATATCACAATTACTCAAGCCGAGCTGAATAAAGGTATTGAGATGGATCTTTATACGGCGGAGTCAAAAGTTTTTGAGATTAAAAACGAAAAAATTAAATCTATTTTGATTGAAAAATTTATGGCGGCAGATCCTAACAAAAAAAATCTGACGAATGATGAATTCATGGATCAATTTATTGCCAAGACCATTCAAATTTCACCAGCAGACATAAATGCTTTTATTAAAGATAAGAATATTCCAGCTGAGCATATTAACGATCAAATCAAAGAAAGAATTAAAGCATTTCTTGTGGAAGGCAAGAAAAAAGAAGCTCTTGACGCTTGGCTTGCTTCTAAAATGAAAGGAACAGAGCTCCAAGTATTTATCACAAAACCACTTCGCCCTAAATTTGATGTGAAAATTGGCGATGCTCCTTTTACTGGTGGAAGTGGCGCCAAAGTTGAAATTGTAGAATACTCTGATTTTCAATGTCCATTTTGCGCAAAGGGTGCGGAGCTTTTAAAGGAAATTAAGGCAAAGTATGGCGATAAGGTAAAGTTTGCTTTTAAACATTTCCCGCTTCCATTCCATAAGCAAGCTCAAAAAGCTTCAGAAGCTGCAATGTGTGCAAAAGAACAAAAGCCTGAAACATTTTGGAATATGCACGATAAAATGTTTGCCGATCAATCAAAGTTAGAAATCGCTGATTTGGTGGCAACTGCAGTAAGTCTTGGACTCAACAAAGAAGCATTTGAAAAATGCTTAAGTGAAGATAAATACCGTGCTTATATTGAGAGTAACGTAAAAGAAGGAACAGATCTTGGTGTAAGGTCAACTCCAACCTTTTATGTAAATGGTCAAATTGTTAATGGAGTTCAACCAATAGAAGTTTTTGCAGAGCTCATTGATGAAGGCTTAAAATAAATGCTTTTACTTTCTCGTCGCGCAAAAATTGTTGCAACACTGGGGCCCGCGTCCAGTAATTATGAAATGATTCAAAAACTAATTCTGGCAGGCATGAATGTTGCCAGAATTAATATGAGTCACAGTACTCATGAAGCTCAAGGGCTTCTCATTGATACAGTAAGGAAAGCAGCAAGCGATGTAGAAACGGAAGTGGCAATCCTGCTTGATCTACAAGGACCTAAAATTCGTGTCGATAAACTAGAGACTAATTTAATTTTACACGAAAATGATGAATGGGTGATTGGAGCGACTTCTCTGATGCCTTTATTCCCTGAATACAAAGATAAATTTATTCCAACGGTTTACACCAATTTAGTCTCAGACGCTCATGACAAAGCAACAATCC
>CAYQEW010000094.1:0-6668 GCA_964416605.1 uncultured Bacteriovoracaceae bacterium
GCCAAAATGAGCAAGAGTTAAAAGTTAATTTTGAGCGAGTCGCGAGCGAAGCCCTTAATTCATTCGGCAATGCGGGACTTCTCGTTGAAAAATTTATCGTGAATCCTCATCATATTGAAGTGCAGATTATTGCGGATCAATTTGGAACGGTTTTGCACTGCTTTGAAAGAGAGTGTTCTATTCAACGCAGACACCAAAAAAATTGTTGAAGAATCACCTTCTCCGTTTATTGGCAGTGATCAAAAGCTTCGTCAAAATATATGCGAAACTGCGGTGACGTTAGCAAAAGCGGTTCAGTATAATTCGGCTGGAACCGTAGAATTTATTATGGGAGAAGATAAAGCTTTTTATTTTCTGGAGATGAATACTCGTATCCAAGTAGAGCATCCGATCACCGAAGAAGTCACTGGACTTGATCTGATGACTTTGATGATTCAGTCAGGCTTAGGAGAAAAATTAACGATTCAGCAAAGTGATATTAGTCAACATGGCCATTCTATTGAGTGTCGTATTTGCGCAGAAGATCCTGTCAGCATGCTTCCTGCTCCAGGAATTGTGACGGGGCTTGAATTTACCTTTGCTCAAGGAACACGCTTTGATCATTGTCTTTTTGAAGGTTACCATGTGACTCCTGATTTTGATCCCATGGTTGGAAAACTTATTGTAAAAGGTCTCAATCGCGAGATTGCACTGCGCAAAATGCGTGAGTCTTTAAGTGGATTACACATAGAAGGTTTAAAAAATAATATTCCTCTTTTAAAAGAAATTTTAAAAGAAAAGAATTTTGTCCTAGGTCATTACACAACGAATTATATTTATGAAGTAAAGCCCTTTGAAAACATTCAGGATAATAAGGAGGAGCGTCTTGCTCTCTATGCTTTGGCAAAAGAAAATTTTTATTTGGAGCAAAAACGATGAAATATTATTTTACCGGCGAAGATAATAAAATTGATCTTGAGATAAACAAAATAAATGATTTCCTTTGGTCTGTCGGAGGCAAAGATTTTTTTGTGCGCAAAAACTGCGGAAAATATTTTTATTCTTATGATCAAATTTCTTGGCATAAATTATCGATTCCTAAATTTTCAGGGCAAATACTGACGAACCGAGAAAGTTTTGAGTCCTTTCGCGGTTTTATACCTTCTGGATTAGGTGGAGATGAGTCGGGAAGTCTGATCACTAAAATGCCAGGCAAAGTTATTAAAGTCATGGCACAGATGAATCAAAAAGTTCTCAAGGGAGACACTCTTCTTATTTTAGAAGCGATGAAAATGGAAAATGAGATTAAGGCAACTCAAGATGGAATTGTGCAAAATATTTTTGTGAGTGCTGGGCAAAATATTGAAGCTGGTACAAAAATGTTAGAACTCAGTTAAGGGAGTTTTTTCTTTTTTATTCTTAAATTTGGTGCGCATCGAAATGCCAAAGCCTAGCTTGTTTTTACCAATAAATTCTCCAATCGAGTATTCGGGGCCCACTCCGAGAAAGATTTCTTCTTGCTTGAGAATAATCTCAACACCGATTAAATGAGCCACTGAAAGTCTTTGGCGAAAGTCTGTAAAGTAACGATTGGTTGGCATAATTTTTATATCAATCCAATTTCTGGTTTTAAAATTATAAATTTCGAGTGATTCGTGATGAAATCCAAAAACCATATTGATTGGAGATCGGAGATAAAGAAATCCACCGCGCAAGTTAACCCAATGGTACAGAGATATTTCTCCTCCGTAGAATTGCTGTATTTTATAGACATCACCTTTAATATTACCCTTCGCTAATTGAAAGCTAATATTGGGACTCTGAGCCAGTATTGAGTGAGTGCAAAAAAGAAGAGCAAAGATATATTTTATCACGAGCTAAAATAGAGCAAAAAAAAGGGTTTGAGAATGAATTCGGAAATTTTTACAAAAAGCCTTTCCATTTATTGTGATTGCCTCCATACTGGCTCTTTAAAAAAAGGAGCCCTTCATTGAATATTGCGATTATTCTTCTTTATCTTCTCACTCAAATTGTTATTAGCTATTTCATTTCTAAGCGAATCAATAATGAAGAAGATTATCTCGTTGGAGGGCGCAGTGTTCCTTTTATTTTCATTACCATGTCTTTGTTTGCTACTTGGTTTGGTGCTGAAACCTGCATCGGGTCTTCCGGAGCAGTCTATGCGGAAGGCATATCGGGAAGTCGAGCAGATCCTTTCGGTTACAGTTTGTGTCTTGTTTTGTCAGGTCTTTTTATCACGAAAAAAATTTGGAACAAAAACTATTTTACCTTGGGAGATTTTTACAAAGATCGCTATGGCCCCACGGTGGAAAAAGTAGCTTCAGGCATTCTTTGTTTTTCTTCTCTGATTTGGGGAGCAGCGCAAATGAGAGCTTTTGGGCAAGTGTTAGCACAGGTAAGTGATCTTCCTATTATTCCAATGATGTTTTGTGCTCTATTGTTTGTGCTAGTTTATTGTTTGTTTGGAGGTCTACTGGGCGATATTGCTTCGGATTTTATTCAAGGAATTGTGATTGTTTTAGGTTTAGGATTACTTCTTTGGACGATTAGCTCAACAGAACCGCAATTTATGTATCATTTGACTCATCAGTCAGCGCAGCGTTTGTCGTTTTTAGGACAGGGAGAAAATATGTGGATGCGACTTGATCGTTTTGCGATTCCTGTTCTAGGGTCTCTTGTCTCACAAGAAATTATTAGTCGTATTTTGTCTGCTAAAAATGCGACGATTGCTCAAAGGGCAAGTTATACTTCGGCTTTTATTTATATTATTGTTGGCGCTATTCCCGTTATTATTGGTTTAGTGGGGCCTGCACTTTTTACATGGACGGGGCATCGCGATGAATTTTTGATTAAAATTGCAGAGCATTATATGCCCGCGCTTACTTTCCCTTTGTTTGCAGGAGCGATTATTGCTGCTCTCTTAGCAACCATCGACAGTATTTTATTGGGTTCGGCGGGTTTACTTGGACATAATTTTTTGATTCCAGCTTTAAAAATAAAAAATGAAAAAAGAAAATTACTTCTTACGCGAGTGCTGGTTATTTTATCAGGACTTTTTTGTTTTTCCTTAGCCGTTCTCGCCGACAATATTTATGAATTATTGGAAGCAGCTTCTTCCTTTGGGACTTCGGGGATTCTCATTATTACATTACTTGGTTTATGGGCAAGATTTGGAACGGCACGAGGCGCATTTATGAGTTTGGTGGTGGGGTCAATTTCGACAATAAGTTTTAAATCTTTTCATGTGCAGGCTCCTTTTTTGATGAGCGTGGCACTTTCAGGACTGACGTATATTCTTTTTTCTTTGGGAAATAAAACAAGGAGCGTGACCGCTCCTTGATATTGCTTAACGATTAACGTGTCGACACAGCTCATTTATTTCTTGATTTGTTTCTTTAATTTCATTTTCAAGGAGTCTTCTTTGCCCTTCTTCTCTTTTTGAATCACTGTTGGTCAGAATATACTCATTTAACTCAGTTAGTTCTGCCTTAAGAGAAAGATAGTGTTTTTGTAGACGAGGGCACTCACTAGCAAAAGCCGAAGCGGAAGCTAAGAGGAAAAGAAAACTCAGGGCCCATATTTTTTTATTCATAGTATGATTCCTTATAATTAAGCTTTATTGCCGATAAGAGACGGAGTGCGAAAACAATTATTGTCACGCATTTGATCTGTTAGATCTTCTAAATCTTCAATGATAATTCTTTCTCTATTTACTTCCTTTATGTTTGCTTTTCCAGCTTTAACTTTTTCTTTTAAAGGAGCCAATTCTTCTCTCAATCTGCTGTGTTCTTTTTCTAATACAGCACAACTAGGTGCACCAGCAAAAGCATGAGAGAAAACAGTCATGAAAAATAAAGCGGCAATCATTTTTTTGGTCATAAAGATCTCCTTTTTAGGTCTGTAAACAAATAATAACAGGTCCTATAAATTAAAAAAGAGCTGATTGTATAATTTACAGAGTGTCTTTTTTTTAATCATTTCTGTGTTTAAGCTTGCAGTATGAAAAACATATTTTGCTTCATACTATTCTTTTTTAGTTACACCCTTTTTGCGCAAAAAAATGTGCTTATTTTTCACGCTTCAGTGGGATTAGGGCATACTCAATCAGCTAATGCAGTCGCGGAGGATATAAAAAACCGTTATCCTGAAAGTACTGTAACGGTGCTTGATTTGCGAGAGTTGATGATGCCTTTTGGTAATGATTTTCTTGATTTAAGTTATGAGAAATTCCTTCTTAAATTCCCTAATTTGTTTGATCAAGTTTTTCGTCAGGGGATGGGAACAATGGGAGATCAAGATAAGTACAAAAGTATTGGAGAGTTTCCTTCTGTAGGACTTTTTAGTCCAGCCAAAATTGCAGAAGAGGTCCACCGCGTGAATCCGGACGTTATTTTTTCGACTTTTTCTTCAGGTACAGAAGTTTTGGTACATCTTCGCAATACTCAAAAAATTAAAAATATACCCCTTCTTTGGATGCATACTGATTTAATTGATGAAACCTATTTTGCGCGTATTCCTCTGGAAATTGAAATGGCTTTTGTGGGAGATCCTTTTCTTAAAGAAAAATGGAGTCAAAGAGGAGTGCCTGCGGATCGCGTAATGGTGACAGGTATGCCGATCAATGAAAAATTTAAAGTACCACTTTCAGCCAGTGAGCTGAAAAAATTTCGCAAAGAAAAAAAACTGAGTGCTGCTATTCGCACCATTTTAATCACTGGAGGAGGCGCGGGTATTGGCAATTATAAAGTCATGGTGGAAAGTTTATTAAAAGAATTTTCTGGCGAAAAATTACAAATTATTGCGGTCTGTGGAGATAGTGAAAAAAACTTCAATGATCTTGAGAAACTGAATAAGACGTTACCTCAAGACATTAAAATGATTGTGACCAAAAGAATTAAACAAGAAGAACTTATTAAGTATATCGAAGCTTCAGATGGAGTCATTTCTAAAACGGGAGGAATGACACCGATGGAATTATTCTTTAAACAAAAAGCGATTGTTCTTTTTGATTATCTGGGGGGACAAGAAAGATATAATGCCAATTTTTATAATGATAATGGACATGCTTTCGTGACGCGCAAAGAAGCAGAGGTCGGCAAGTTGATGAATAATCTCCTGAGTAATCCTGCTTTATTAAAAAAACAATTAGCAGTTCAACAGAATTTTTGTGCCAACAATCAATGCTCTCGTATTGCTGATGAGATTATGCGTGAAGATTTAAAGGTGAAACCAGCGCTGAACATGAAGATTAGATTAAGCACTGAAGGAGATGCGGAAAGACCGAAGTCTTTACTTCTTTCCTGCGTTAAATATTTTCTTCCTTAGTGTCTCGAATTAGGGATAAAAAGAAAGCGGACAAATCTCATGAGTCCCCACTTTGTTCGATCTTTTGCTTTTAATTTTATCTCACAAGATATTTTAAAATTTTTGAGTGTTTCAGCAAGAAGATTAAGCTTATTGTCTCGCAAAAAATTATCCAAAGAATAGAGATGAACTTCTTTTAAACCTTGATCAAAAACCTGATTCATCTCAGTTGCAAGTTGCGAAAAAGCAATACCTTCAGTCTTTTCAGGAAAATCAAAAGAGCCAAAAATCCCTAAGTCGATAGAAAGTTTATCTTTGGGCATATTGTAGTTTTTCGTTATTTTTTTTATGGCTTTGTGAGTAAAAAATCCGGTAAAGCTAGAATCAACTTTTGGAAAAAATTTCATAAATTCGGATCGGTAAACCATGAAGGAGAGTCCATCTACTTTTAATCCTCGAATCGGTAAGCCTAAAAATTGTTCCACTTTATCTTTGCGATGATCGAGTAAAATAAGAGGAGTGGTGACGATATGAATTTTCATATCGGGCTCATCTTCCTTCCATTGATCAAAGGCTTTTTGATAGGTATTTCGAGCAGCCATATATTCTGCTTTCGTTAAATTCTGAGCCATCAGTTTTTTGGCAGATTTAATTTTTAATTGGCCCAGATAGATACTAAGCTGTCTTAAGCGATCTACGGGAGGTTCAAAATCAAGAACAAGGTCGTTTAAATAAATACCTGCTTGATGAGAAAGTTTTAGCCATTCATTCACCGCCAAAATACTTTTTTCTGGATTAAAGGCACTAAACCAATAACCATCTTTTTCAGGAAGTAAAATCCAAGGTTTTACTTGAATACCATTTTTTAAAAGCATTTCAATAATCGCAAGATCTTTAGAGAATTCTGAAGAGAGAGGTCTCACCGCACGAATCACTCCAATATTATTTTCTTTCAGAGTTACGAGAGAAGTAGCAACTTCTTCTTGATTAGAAAACTCACACCACATCCAAATTTTTTGAGCCTGCAAATGAGTTGTCATAAGTATTCCTAAAAATAAAACAAGTAATTTCATTTTTTTCCTGCACTGATAAGACGACGTTTTTGCTTTAAATATTTTTTTAAAAATTTATTGAGATCCTCTAGTTTAACAGCCATTAACGCATTTTGATTTTGATGAGTGTAGTCAATCCCTAAACCTTGAAGAGTCGGTATCGTATAGGCATTGGCGTAGTCATCGTTCGTTTGCAGACTGAGTTGATGATTCCCTTTTATCATTTTGAGTGTGCGAGTAAATTCTAATTCTGATAAACCATCGCTCGCCAGTTTTTCTAAAATCCCAAGAATGGCACTCGCCGCAAGTTGC
>CAYQEW010000095.1:0-6562 GCA_964416605.1 uncultured Bacteriovoracaceae bacterium
ATAATTTCATGGGATGCCACTCGCAAATTAGCATTAGGAACGACAATATTGGTCGTTTTATGATTCAGTAAATCTTCAACTTTTATCTCTGCCTGACGAGGATTTTCTTTAACCTCTATTCTATAGCTATATTTTGATAACGAAGTATCGCTCTGAAAATCCAGATGCTCTCGGTAGTAGGATAAGTAAGAAAAAAGTTTTTTTTCCCAATCTGTTTTTTGAGCCATAAAAACAGCAGATTTTTGTTTATTGGCCTCTCCAATTGAAAAAACCGTTGCCTGCGCAAATACCGAAAAAGAACAAAAAAGCAAAAAAAGTGTCACAATTTTATTGAGCATATTAATTCCTTATTATAATGGAAAGCCAATCACAAGTTCACCTCTTGCGATACGAGAAAGTAGAGATGGATTGGGCAATGGAAAATCTTTAGTTTTTAAAATTGAGTCAACTGCTGCGGCATTAAATTCAGAATTGGGAGAACTACTTAAATATTCCCATTTAGTCAGAGTGCCTTCTTTATCAAGGTAAATCCTAACTCGACACATCAATTTCTCTTTTAATAAATAGTAAGGCAATTTCCAGTTAGGTTTAATACTTTCAACGACTTCATATCCATAGCTAATCCATTCATTGGGGTCAGAAGCTCCAGATTGCCCAAAGGAAGATGTTCCTTTTTGAATCACATTGCCTTTTAAAAGATAACCACTTAAAGATCTTTTTAAATTAGAAGTCGCTTTAACATCTTGATTTGCTAAAGAACTTAAACTAGAAAGAAACTTTTTACTTTTGTCTTTTGATTCATTTTTTTTAGCTAAATTTTTTTTGATATTTTTCTTAATCTTTCCCGATTCTTTAATTGCAATTGCATCATCATTGATAGCGTCGTCAGTCTTCTCAGGCTTAACCGCTTCTACTTGCTTTGAATTTTCTTTTGACTCGCTTGGAGCGGCGGTAGTTTCCTTTTGGGGAATTGCCGACATCTCTTTTAACTCGTTTACCGTTAAGTCTGGAAGACCTACCATATCGACTCTCACTGAACTCATCGGAGCATTTATAATCGAGTCCGTTATTGGCAAAAGAGAAGTTATCTGTGTGCTTAGGAAATAAAAGAACAAACATGTAAAAACATGAATCAATAATGAATAGGAAAAACTCTTTAGATCAAGCATACTTTTATAGTTTATCCGTTACTAAATTAATATTTTGAATGCCACTATTTTGTAACATCGCTAACATTTTGGCGACAAGTTCATACTTCAAGCCTTTATCTGCTTTTAAAAAAACTTTTTTAGGACTGATTGATTTCTTATCTTCTTTCAGCATAGCAAGTAGTTTTTTTTCTGAAATAATTTCGTTATTTATTTTTATCATCCCATTTTTATCTAAGTTAATGATAAAGGGTTTTTCATTCGGAGACATTTTATGGACTTCTTTCGTCTTTGGCAGATCTAAATTAATTTCATTATAATAATAAGGTGCTGTGATCATGAAAATGACCAGCAAAACGAGCATAACATCAACGAGAGGAGCTACATTTATATCCGATTTAATCTCATCTATTTTTTCAGGAAAATTCATAAAAAGAAATCCTTTTCTAAGCGATTGAGTAATTCTTGAGCATAACCTTGAAAGAGAATAATATTATTTTTGACTTTGCTTTGAAAGAGATTGTAGATCATTCCAGCAGGGATAGCTGCAATTAAACCAATTGCCGTTGCAAAAAGTGCTTCTGCGATTCCTGGTGCAATTTTATCCATGGCATTTCCTTGAGTCGTAGCAAGCCCCTGGAAAGCGATAATAATACCCCAGACGGTACCAAGTAAGCCAACATAAACCGCCATAGAAGAGATCGTCGCCAAAGTACTCTGACCTTGACTTAAATTATTACTGAGGTCTTGATTGTATTTTGCAAGTAATCTCTCCATATGAGAAATTCCTCTTTTGGATGCAAATTGAGTATCAAGTCTAACCAAAGCATTCATTTCATTTTTTAGTTTTATATAAACTTGAGCATAGTATGAATCACTATTTTGAACTGCTAGGCGATCCAAATGTTCTGATTGCTGTTGTTCCGCAAAAAACTTATAAAATTGATCGTTAATTTCTTTAAACTTTTTAAAGAAATTAAGTTTTTTTATAAATATAGCCCATGTCGTAATAGAAAAAGTCATTAACACAAGTAATATAAATTTATTAATAATACTTGCTTGAGCAATAATTCCCCAAATAAATTCCATCTTATTTTCCTTTTATATTGTCCATTTAATTTGTATTGTTTCCCATTGGTGACACTGAGGACATCTCCAAAAGACTAAATCAGAACTATATCCACATTCCCCACAATGATATTTCCCATTCGATGATTGAATTTGTGTTAGCAAAGAATTTGCTTCTCGATAAACATCTTCTTTTAAGTCCTTTGCTAAAAAAATTCTTAGTAATTCAACATGAATTGACTGCTCCAAATTATTTTTATTTTCAAGAAAAACTCTTAGCTGATTAAAAGATTTCTCGTCGTTCATTTGTTTTGTAATAATAATTTTTGACAAAATAATTGAAGGAAGAGGCTTGCTTTCATCCCATTTTTTTTCTAAGAAATATTCTTTTAAATCGAGTAAGTTTTTTGAATAAGAGGACGCTGTTTTAAGTTTTGTTTGCGCTTCATCAAGTGAGGCAAAAACAAAATGAAGATAGTTTGGATGTTGATTAAAAATCTCATCAAATATTTTTTTTATTTTCACCGAATCTTCTTTCAATAATGCAAGCTTTAACTCCAAAAGCTTAACACTGACAGAAGGAGAAAAACGGTACGCATCCTCGATATGCTCAACGCTTGATTCAATATCTCCCTTTAAAAAGCTCTGCTCTCCCTTTTTAACCAGAATATGCGAGAGAGTTTCACTTTGATCTTTTCTCGTTAATTTTGATAACATCAAGCGATGCTTTAAAGCTTCATCCCACTCACCGGTCATCTCAAACAAACGGCACAGAGATTCTACAACTTCAGGTAAGTCACGGTTCATCGAAAGAGCATCTTTAAAACTTTTAATTGCTTCATCTATAAAGCCTGCTCGATCATAATCGATACCTAACTCAATAATAGCCCTTAAGCGGGAGTCTTCATCTATTTTATTTTGAGCGATAATGGCATGATGAGTTGCAATTGCCTTATCAATATCTCCATTTGTTCTAAATAAATTTCCTAATGTAAAAGATGTTTCTAAATTATCATGATTTATATCTTGAGCTTTTTCTAGTTCCTTAATTGCAAGATCCTTATTTCCTGCAATGACATACTTTAAAGCAGAAAGAAAAAGTTTTGACTGTGACTCAAAAAGAGCTTCACGGTACTTTCTAGAGATTTTACTTACATTATTTTTTTCAAGTAAATAATAGTAAAGTAAATAAAGTGTCAAAATAAGCGAGATAACCGCCAAGATGTTTTGATTCAGCCATGTATAGAAAGATGTGAAGCTCAAAATCATTCGTTAACCATCATCGGTTTGTTGTGACTGTTCATCAGTCTTGTTAGTTGAGATGTATTTTCTTGAATCTTTTCAAAATATTTCCAGATTTTATTATCTGGATCCTCTTCCATCTCTTCGAAATTAGTATCCTCTGAAATTTTTAGTTCTTTAGCAATTCTTCTTTTAGCTTGCCATAAACCTGCTAACTCATCAACTAGGCCGAGTTTTAAAGCTTCGCGCCCTGAATAAATCTGGCCTTGTGCAATTTCTTTAATGTCTTTTGTTAATTTTTTCTGTCTATATTTTAAAATATCCTCCATGAACTGCTCATGAACATCTGCCAGCATTTCATTTAAAATCTTTAATTCTTCCTCACTCATTTCCCTTGCAGAAGAACCAATATCTTTATACTTTCCTGCTTTTATAGTCTGAGGCTTAATTTTTAACCACTGATAAATTTCCGATAAATTCATAAAATTCATAATGACACCAATTGACCCAGTCAATGTTCCTGGATTGGCAAAAATTTTACGAGTCGCAGATGCGATATAATAACCCCCGCTTGCCGCAACAGTTCCCATGCTGGCATAAATTGGCTTTACTTTATTAATTCGTTCAATCTCTTGATAAATTTCTTGGCTGGGCCCGACTGCTCCTCCTGGAGAATCAATTCTTAAAATAATTGCCTTAAATTTTTTGTTCATTTCTGCTTTTTGCAACAATTCAATTGTTGTTTCTGCATCCATAATAACGCCTTCAACTTTTACAAGCGCAATTTCAGCATCTTTATTTTTTAAAGTTCCTATTTGTTTGCCCTCTGAAAAATCGACTCCTTTAAAAACAAAATAGCCAAAAAAACAAAATAAAATAAACAAAGCCAAAACCAACAAAAACAAAAACCAAAAACGGCTTATCTTTATATCTCCCACACAGAGCTCCTTATATTAATAATTGAAATTATATTATGATGATTTAAAAGATTAGTAAAAGTTAATCTTTCCACAAATTGAGATCATTCTCATAGGCACTTTTTAGTTGTCCACAAGCTGCAAGGATATCATCTCCTTTGGTTTGTCTAATTGTGCAGACATAACCAGCAAGAAGAAGAGCATCTCTAAATTCTACAACTCTGTGAGCTTTAGGCTTTTTATATTTTGAGCCGGGAAAATCATTAAAGGGAATTAAATTTATTTTGGATGTTTTGAAAGGAAGTAAGCGACAAAGTCCCTCAATATCTTCATCTCGATCATTCACTTGATCAATTAAAAGGTATTCAAATGTGATATAGCGATGGGCCTTCAAGGGGATTGTTTTTATTGCCGCAAAGAGTCTTTCGATATCGTAGGCTTTATTGATAGGCATCAACTCTGAACGCACTTTATTATCTGGGGAGTGAAGCGAGATCGCAATATTGACAGGAGGAAAATCATCTAATTTTAAAATCTGAGGAACTAAACCAGAAGTCGATAAAGTTATTCTTCTTTGCCCTAGAAATAAACCATTATGATCTAAAAAAATTTGAGTTGCACTTTTTACATTCTCAAAATTATGGAGAGGTTCTCCTTGCCCCATATAAACGATGTTTGTAAGCCTATTGCCATTTAGTTGTAGTACTTGATCAACTAATAAGTATTGCCCGACAATTTCTTCAACACTTAAATGTCTCGTTAAACCCTGAGTCCCCGTATGACAAAAAGTACAGCCGACAGCACAACCAACTTGCGAAGAAACACAAATTGTAAAACGATTTGGAGCTGCGATAGCCACAGCCTCAATTGTTTTACCATCTTTTAATCCCAGTAAAAATTTTTGAGTTCCATCTTTACTCACGGCACTCCAAACAATGGTTGGAAGTTGAAAACTCACTTCATCTGCAAAAATCTGCTTTAAACTATGACTAATATTAGACCAATTCAGAGGATTAAATTCTCTTTTTTTATATACCCAATCAAAAATTTGCTTAGCATTAAATACTTTCCCACCTTTTTGAATGACAAAATCTTGAAGTTTCTCATAGGTAAATGAAAAAAATGAAACATGCTCAGTCATAGAAGTATGAATATAAGGACTATTCCCGTTGGTAGCAAGTAAAAAATCAGGAAAATCCTAGTTCTATGTAAAAAGATTGCTGAGTGTTGGAGACATTGATTTTGTGCTTATTAACCCTGATTTGATCAAAATTGAGATTACTTGTTAAAAATACATGATTATCTTTCAAATTTAACTCCACCTCTCCGGAGTTTGTCTTTGGAACTAAATTTAAAATAGTTTTTTCTTTTATAGAGAATGTATCTGTTTTGGTCTTAAATTTAATAAGATCTCCATCCCAGTCGCCAGAACATTTAATTGGAATTAAGTTTGAATTTAGAGAAGTAAAAAACTTATTCCAAAACTGAGATTTTTCAGCAGCAGTTAAAAAGTTAAAATCACTTTCATTGATAATTATAATATTACCTTCATCGAGATAAAGATGGGTTATTTTCGCAAAATAAGAAAATTCTTCAATTTTACAAACACCCTTATTTACTATTTCATCCAAAATGTTTTTATTTGTATCAGATAAAATTGAATCAAAAAAAACCAATGTTTTTCCAGCCAAAAAACCCTGTAAGTATTTACGCCAAGATTGTTCAGATAAAAAATGATCCAAACATATTTGAATTTCGGCATTTACATTTTCCAAGGAGAAAAAATCACTAAAAATGTATTGAAAAGAATAATTATTTTTTAATTCTAAATGAACCCCATTAGCATCTGCTTTTTCAATAAGATCTCTTTTATTTATTGCTTCGGACTTAATCATCAAGGGAACAGAAACAACCATTCGATCAATTAAATAACCATTTCGTTCCTCAAGTTCATTGAGTTCCCAAATAAAATTATTCCTCTCTTCACTTTCATTTGACGAATAAAAAACTTTACAGACCAGAACATCTCCAAGCTTTTCCTTCGCACTCTCTATATAATAATCTAAAAACATTTTCTTGATTTGAATTGTTTTTTTATTCAAATCAAGAAAAGTATACTTGCCTTCGAAGCTAAAGCTACACTCCCAAATTTGAGTAGATCCTTTTACCTTTTTTTGAAAATCAACC
>CAYQEW010000096.1:0-6560 GCA_964416605.1 uncultured Bacteriovoracaceae bacterium
ATGGGTGCTGTTAAAAAAATTGTGAATTTAAATCAATACAGAGCAAAGTCACAGCCCAATCAAAATAATGAAAATGACTCCTTAAAATCTACCGTTCTTTCTCTGATGAAAACCCTAGAACTCAAAGATGACTATACTTTTCGCCACTGCACCCGCGTTGCCTATTACTCTCTTATTTTAGGAAGAGAGTATGGCTTAAATACTGCTCAATTAAGAGACTTAGAACTTTCCGCTCTTTTTCATGATATAGGGAAAATTGGTATCGCTGACAATATTTTAAAAAAACCTAATGGTCTAACTCCTGAAGAATTTGAGATTATGAAAAGACATCCTGAATACTCCGCCGAAATCATTGCGGGTCTTCCTGGTATAAAAGAAGAAGTTGTCAAATCTGTGCTTCATCACCATGAAAGATTTGATGGCAGAGGTTACCCTTACAATCTCAAAGAAGAAGCTATTCCTTTGTACTCAAGAATGATCATTATTGCTGATACCTATGATGCGATGACCTCTATTCGCCCTTATAGGTCTAATATGCCTAGTGCTATTGCCTATCAAGAATTACTGGAATTTGCAGGAAGTCAGTTTGATCCAAGTTTAGTGAAAACATTTATTCGCGGGATGCGCCGAGAAGAAAATCTCAATCTCGACAGTTATTTTCTTCCTCTTTATAACAAAACCTTCAAAAAAGTGGCTTAATGACAAGGATTAAGCTCTAGCTCCATCATTTTCATTTGCGCTTTCGCACAAACTCCTTGATTAGAATATAAACTTTTAGCAATACAATTTTTCGATTTTTTGCAAGCTGCATGATTTTGAGAATTAAGACATGCCCAATGCTGTCCACTGCAATTATAAACTAAACCTGAGCCAGTCGCTGAAAAATTAATTTCCTCATCAGTTGAAGATACACTTCGCTCCGTTGAATCTAAAATAGTAGGCGCGAGCGCAGTTCTTTTTCTTATTTTCTCTAGTTTTACAATTTCTTTTTTAAGAAGGTTGGCATCTTTAAAAAAATCATTTTGACTATCATCAGTAGCGGTTTTGGAGATTTTCTTTTTTATCGGAGTTTTCACCGGAGCCACGGGAGCTTCCTTTACTTCCGGAAAAACTATCTCAGGTTTTACTTCTGTCGGATTTTCGACAACGGGGATAACTGGGGACTCTTCTACCTTCGGTTCGACTTTCGGCTCAGGTAAAGTTTCTAATTCTTTTGTAATCAGATCAGTTGTCTCGGGAGCCACTTTTTCAGGTAAAGGAATTTCTGGTGGAGTTTCAATAATAGGAGGTTCGGGATTAGAAGAATCAACAATCGGAGCTGTATTTTCTGGCGGAACCGGCGGAATCTCTTCCGTCGTCAAAGGTGGAGTTAAATCCTCTTCAGGTTTTATTTCATTACTAGGTGCTGAAGCTGAAGTTGTTGAATCATCCGCTTTAATGTCGCTTGCAAGTTCATCAAGACTTCCTAGGCCACCCTCGAGGACTTGATCTTCTGGATTATCGGGAAGTTTAGGCTTTTGCACATCGGGATCATTGTCATTATTATCCTGAGCAAGATCTCCTTCACCAACTTTAGGAGCAATGTCATGACTCTTCTCTTTTTTGTTTTTATTCACTAGTGTTTTTTTTGAAGAGCCTACATTTTTTAAAAGTGCGTCAAAATCAGTAGTAACAAGTAAAAATAAAAGAAGTATCAAAATACTATACCGTATAATTTTTCTCTTTGCTGGAACTTCCGTTTCTTTTTTCTTAGGTAATTTATCCCAAAGCTTAAATAAAAAAGGCAGCTCTTTTCTTAATTTCTCAGAAAAACTTTTTATCATATATCTTTTATTATAACCTAAATCATGAAAAAGAAAACTATACCCTCTGACGGCGTCATTCAATTTAACTACTCTCTTTCTCCTTTTGAAGAAGAGGTTTCTCAAAAGTACCTTCATGAGTTCCAAAATTTAGAAAAAATTCGCGAGATTCTCTTTCAAAAAAACTATATCGGCTTTGATCCTCTCGAAAAAGTGGGTTTTGGCAATATTTCCTGCCAATTGGATAATATGTCAGAAAGATTTATGATAACAGCAAGTCAAACAGGACATCTTCCCCATCTTGCCTTTGAACAATACTCACTCATTGAAAAATGTGATCTTGTTAATAATAGCGTAGAAGCTCAAGGTGAGCTTGCTCCATCTAGCGAATCGCTAACCCATTACGCTCTGTATATCTCTAATCCCAAAATAAAAGTTGTTTTGCATATTCACCATGAAAAATTTTGGCAAAAAATGATAGCAGAAAAGGCTCCGGCAACTCCCGAAGATATCAGCTATGGCTCCATTGCGATGGCAAAGCATGCCGCAGCTCTTACGCTCAATAAAAGCACTGGTTTATTCGTCATGAAGGGACATCATGGGGGAATCATCAGTTACGCGCAAAATTTAGAGGATGCTCTTAATGCTCTCCTCAGACTCGAGAACTGAATAATAGTAAGGGATTTTAGCATGAGCTGGTGTTAGGCAAAAATACTTTTTATTTTGCGGATGAGGGTAGCGCCCTAAAAAACTCCACTCCTGAATATATCCTAGTCTTTGATGAAATTGAAGAGCTATAAATCCCATAGTTTTTCGGTAATTCACTTCATTGAAAACGATTTGGCGATCCTTCGACATCATATAATCAACACTAAAAGAATAGC
The DNA here is from genome assembly GCA_964416605.1 of uncultured Bacteriovoracaceae bacterium. GTDB lineage: Bacteria > Bdellovibrionota > Bacteriovoracia > Bacteriovoracales > Bacteriovoracaceae > CAYQEW01. The sequence goes on from CAYQEW010000096.1 coordinate 2,687, forward strand.
TCGCTCCCATTGCGCTATACCAATTTCTAATTTGATTATCTATTTTTTGAGCCTCTTCCAAAAAAGGAAAGAGACCTGAATCTAAAAGAAAATGTGGGCTCAAATAAGTCCCGACATATTGGTTGTGTTGGTCTACTTCATTTAAATAAAAATATTTATCTTGATCTTTGCCATAGGAAGAAAATTCAAATTGAATAAAAATTTTTTCTTCCTCAATGCAAGGATAGTTCAAATTATTTGTGCCAACTCGTTTTCCCGCAAAGCTATATTCATCCTTGTAAATATAATTTCCCAATCTTTTCTCTTCAATACCTTCAAGCCACTTTCCATTTGTTGTATTCAAATGAAGATCATTCTTACATTGCAAACAAGTTTTTTTTGAATTTAAAATCTGATTTTTTGCATTATCTTCATCATTATTCCACCACTCTTTTTCAGGCCAAGAGGGATTGATAGAAAGATTCGGTTGAAATGTTTTCACCCAATCGAGATAATTCTGATCATAAGGGAATCGTCCTTTAATTTTTCCCTCTATCCATAAAGGAAGCCACTCCCATTCTTTTAAGATGATCTCTGAGGATTTCTTTCGATCTTTTAAATGAAGATCAAAATCTAAATTAGCGCAATAAGTTATTTTTTCCATTGCTTGCGAAAAGTAACCTTGAAATCATCTTGATAATTTTCAAGCGATTGCACGAAGGAATGATCTAGACCCGCCTTAATCCTCGCGATTTGATTGAATTCAATACCTTTTGCTCGAGAGGGGGTTAGAGGAGAAGGTAAATTTTCAAGATAATAATTCCAAAGATCTTTATCTGCTCGCCATTTTTCCAAATAACTTTTTCCAAATGCGACATGGGTTATTTCATCAAAATAAACCTCTAGAAGAATGTCCGCGGTTTTACTATCTCCAAGTTCTGAAAATATTTTGTAATAGTAATAAGCAAAATCAAGATTTGCTCCTTCAAACGTAATTGCTACCACACTGTAGTACTGAGACGGAGTCATGACGAACTTCATTTGCTTCCATAAAAATCCCGTAAGTTCGAAATCTCCAAATTCATAACCAAGTTCATTTAATCTTGCGACATACATTTTAAAATGTTTTTGTTCATCTTGAATTGTTTTCACAATACTTTTTCTAAAATTTTTATCAATTTTTTGATTGTTACAAAAAAGTAGCAATGCCTGCGCCATCATCTCGATAGCAATTAACTCATGATTGGCAAAGGTATGAAGGGCAATTGCAATGTTTTTAGAATCTGTAAAATTCTTAGGAAATTTGTTTTTTTTCTGGCTGAACTGATAAGAGGGATTTCTGGTGGGCTCTAAAAAAGAATAGGGAATTATTTCTTCTTCCCAGTCTATAAACTTAGGAGGCGCCGCTAATTTAGAATCTAAATCTCCATTTGCTAGTATATTCCAAACCCAAAGACTAAAATCTGAATTTTCTTTTTTTAGGTTTTTCATTTTTACTTTTTCGCTCAAAAGATTTCTCTGGTTTCTTCGAAAAATGAGGAGCTGGTTTTCTAAAGCCAACTTTTCTTTTTGAAGAAAAACAATCTTCGCAAATATTGTACTCAAATAAATCGGCTAAAACACAGCCACAACTAGAGCAAGTTCTTTTAATTCTCTCTGATAAAAGAAGATTGAGTTTTTCCACTGCATCCATTTTATTTTCGAGTAGCTGCTCTAGCTCAAATTCAAAAAATTTATTATTAAAATGCCGTGCTAGCCATTGGTAGAGCTCTACACACTTAATCGCTGTTTCTAAATAATCAATTTGCACTGAAGAGGTATCAATCGGTTTACTCAGAATTGGTTTTTGATTCACATAAAGTTTCACAATTGAAGCGAAGTGATTGACATGATCTTCTAAATTTAAATTGACGGGTGCACAAGTAAAACCAAATTTTTCCGAATCAGTGAGAGCGTGAGTTTCAAAATCAATCCCTTCTACAAGTTCCGCAATCTGAATCATTTCTTTTAAATCGACACAATAAAAAGGTGTTGTAAAATTCATCGTATTAAATAATTGTAAAAACTCTGGTAAATCTAGGCTTGGTAAAGAATGAGACGCCAGCGCTTCATTCACGCTTCTAAAGATTTCTAAGTCAGGCCCCACCATCGCCATTTCTTTTTGATCAAGCTCAACCTCTAAAGCATCTGAAACTGTTTCATAGCCCATTTCAACTTTGCGAAGGGATGTTACATATCCAGTTGGGAATCGTCCGAAACGTCCAGCACGTCCGGCAATTTGCTTAATTTCACTTTGTGAAATAGGACATTCTTTGGAATCAATAAATTTGGAAAGAGCGCTAAATACAATGCGCTTTACAGGTAAATTCATTCCCATCGCAATAGCATCGGTGCTCACCATAATATCCGTTTCGCCACTGTCAAAACGTCTCGCCTGCTCTCTTCTTACTTCTGGACTCAGCATGCCATAAACAATTGAGACTTTGTGTCCAAGTCTTTCAAGGTCTGCTTTATACTTAAGTGCGTTGCGACGAGAAAAAACAATAAGAGCATCAGATTTTTGCATCTCCGATAAGCTAATCGCATTTTTTTGGACAATGAGTTCCGTTTTGCGTTCATAGTTTCTTATTTCAAGAGTGTCTCCGGTCAGTTGTAAAATAATTTTCACTAAATCTAGAACCGACTTATCTCCACAAAGATGAATCTCATGACTGATCAGGTTTACCATTGCCCTTGTCCAAGCCCATCCTCTTTGAGGATCGGTAATCATTTGAATTTCATCAATCACCGCACAGTCAAACTCTTCATGAAGCTTTGCCATTTCAATAGTTGAGGAATAGTGAGTAGCTCCTTCTATTTCCATAACCTCTTCACCTGTGAGCAAAGATGTTTTTACGTTTTTCTCATTCATTGTATCAAAAAGCTCACTCGCCAAAAGACGAAGAGGTGCTAAATAACAGCCTTTAGGAGCTTCACACAACGCTTGTATTGCATGATAAGTTTTACCTGAATTAGTGGGGCCCATATGATAAATAAATTTTCTTTTTATTTTGCGAGCACTACTATGCACCCAGAATTGGCCCAGATGCTCATTGAGAATAGTTGCTGAAATATCTGTGCGTTTAAGCATCATCACCGAGTCTTTAAGTTTATGGAATTCCCTAACAATATAAGCCTCTGGTTTCCATAAATTCGCCTTGAGCTGATCAAAAAAACGCGAATACTCAAAATCAGAAATAAGATCTATCGGCAAAGTCGCCTGTAATAATAGGCCATTAAATTTAATTTTAAGTTTTTCGATGTACATTTTCCCAAGGGGAGAATGGGCATTAAAATAAGTAAGAAATAAATCTCTCAGTTCGGTCTCTAATTTTTTCTGAGATGATTTTTTGAGATGAAATTTTGCACTATTACTAATGCGCTCAATTTTACGAGAGACATGCTCCACGGATTTCACAATATAATTAATATCTTTATCAAAAAGAATTTCTTGAAGCTTTTCACTTTCCGTATAAAGAATTGACTTCGCCTCAAGAACCATTTTTTCTCGAAGTTTAGTTTTATAATCCGAGGAACATTCAATGCATTTACACTTTATAGTTTCTAAATTGCTATCTAAGTCTTTTGATTTTAAAATAATTTGAGAGTCTTTATGGATTTGAGCAAAATCTTCAATTTCATGAGAAAAAGTTTCAACCAACGTACCCATGAGTTCTGGATTTATTTTTTCTTCTAAAACAAAATTGTACGTTCCCTTTTTAGGAAACAGACAATCTTCAAAAAATAATACTTGAAGGACATTATCTTTTTCAAAACATAGCTCATCGCCTGAAATTTTATCAGCGAAAAGAACATAGAGATTTTTAAATTCTTTGGTGTAATTTTCTAAGATGGT
>CAYQEW010000097.1:0-6537 GCA_964416605.1 uncultured Bacteriovoracaceae bacterium
GGGGGAAGGTCAGTTGTCGCAACTGTTTTGGGGACGATAGTGTAAAATTTTCATATAGATAATATCAATTTTGGTATACTTAATGAAAATTAATTTTTATTTTTTAAACCAAGAATTACACTTAAATACTTCTTTAAGAACTTTATTGACGGGTACTAAAGCATCATAAGCTTTATTTATTTTAAATAAAAAAGAAAGAGGGATTTCCGAGGGAGTAAAGTCAGGAGTATTAAGGTAAAGTGATTTATTGGGGGCGATTAATTTCATAAAAACATCTTTACTTAATGTCGTTGGAGCCGTTTTAAATATTTTTTCTCGAAAATATTTAAATGCCTTATCTAGAATACTAATAGATTCTTTAAATATTTCTCTATTGATTATCATCCTTCCATTCGTCGCTTCAATGTATTCTAAAACCGTAAGTTGGTCCGTGTTATTTGACTTTGCAATAATTGTAATGAGCCCCTTGTCATCTACTGAAAGTGACTCAGCTAAATAGTTTTGATTATCAAATTCAATGTTTTTGTGTTCAATGATTTTTTCATTTACCAGATCAACTACAAATTTGTTTATGTTGATTTGATTGTTTTTGACTCTTTGTATTTGATAGAAAAATATTTTATTATTAATGATTTTATATGACGCACTTCCTGCGTCATGGTTTAATAGTATTTCTTCTAACTCCGGAGTTTGTTTTATTGAAATAAGATTATTTGTTTCGGTGTTTAAAATATTTAAAAAATTTGAGCGATGATCATTTTTTTCAACGAAAGAAGTAAACATGATGTTTTTTTCGGTGATAGATGTATTACTTTGAATAATGTTAAATAGATCAACATCTTCGAAAACAGATATTGGAATATTCGATGGCTTTTTTCCAATCCCAGGCGCATAAGTGTAAATTTGATTATTCTCTTTGAAAAAAAACTTCCCATTGGATAGAAATGAAAAAGTTTCCATCGGAACACTTAATTCACCTTCAAGTTTTTGATTTGCTTTGTTGAAAAACTTGATTTTTATTTCGTCGGATGCACCTTGGCTCGGTGCTTCATTCTTATAAATCCCCTGAAGGATGAGATACTGATCATTCGAGTAAACTTGGAAGGAATAATCTATCTTAGATAGAGCGGTAGTCTTTTTGTTTTTTTCAGAAAAAAGATAGAGAGTGTTGTCTAACGTATATGCTGTTAAATCATTGTCACTGTACATAATGCCATCATTTTTGATATCCTGAAAAAATTTTAATTTTTTTTCAAAATCATAAACAAATGAAAAGTTAAGATTGCCTAGGTTGGTAATTTGAGAGTTTTTTCTTATATTGGTCCAAATGTTGAAGAATGAAGTTTCGTTGTTAGTTGCATACATTGAGCCAAGTAAACCGTTAACGACATCAACACTTCTTCCTACAACATAATTGCTACCCTTGTCTTTTACTCGAACTATTTCTAGAGGATCTCTACCATTAAATGTAGCAGTTAATTGATAAAGTTCATTTAAAAGAGCAACCGCTTTAATCGTAGCAATTGAAGGATTTTTAACTTGTTTAGTGAGATAGTATGATAACCAAAAGTAATATGGTTTTCCTGTTAGGAGATTTTGTTCTTTGATTGTTCGAGGTAAGGAAAATAATTTTCCATGTGTTTTCCACTGTACTTTATCAATCACGCTGATACCTGATGCAATATATGACATTGCACAAAAGGAAGCTTTTAGAGCGGTATTGCTTGGAATCTTGTGCTTAAGCTGTTCATTCATCCTTTCAATTCCGTGAATTGCAGATGATGTCCAAGCAGCGCCTCTTTGAGCATAAAGACCTAAAAGAGTTGCCAGTGTTTTCTGAGCTTCCGCACGAGTAAATCCGTATTGACTTAAGCGGTTGAGGAAAAATTCATCAATATGAATTGATGACTGAGAAGCTTGATTGGGATTTTCAATAAAATTCTTTATATCGAGAGCAACTTCGATAAGCACTTTGGCAATTCTTTCGTCGTTAAGAAGGAGAATATCTTTGGTGTCAATAAAAATTCCACCCATTGTGCCTTTTTTAAGAGTATTAATAATAGTATTGAGGTCTTTCATTGCGGCAAAATTTAAAGGGTAATTTATTTGACTGATGAAATATTGAAGCCATCTGTTTTTTTCAACGCCAAGTTGTTCAGATACAAAAGGAGTACGGCTTGCACTTAGATCAATTTTTTTTAATTTTGTCGCTAAACTTTTTTGCAAATAAGATACAATATCTTCTTTGATAATATTCTGGCTTTGAAATGATTGCATTTGATGTTTAAAAACAGCATTGGCTAGTTCTGAACTTGAGTGTTTAAAGTAAATAAATGCAGAATAAGACACGTCAAGTGTATTAATGAAAAATGTTTCCTCGTTTTGTTTTTGAGATAGTGCATCGATAATGACTTCAATTTTCTCTGATGAAAGATTAAAGTCTTGCTGTATTTGTTTTTGCACTGCCATGTCTTCATCTCTGCGAAACTCTTCTAATTCGAGACCCGATTGGGCATAGCAAAAATGTATAAAAAATATAAAGAATATAATCAAGTTATTCATAATAGCTTTAATTATAAACTATCTATGGAAGCGCTGCATTGAGAGTTTCATTGCTTTGTAATTTTTACATATATTGGAGGGGCTATATCATTTTTGTTTAAACTCTTCATTTCGGGCACATGGCAGTCTGGCCTCAGTAAGCAGTGCTAAGTATTTTAACGAGCCTGGATTTCTTACTAAGTTGATAAGAGAAGCATTGAGATGCTGTGAACTTTTTAGTTTATCTTGTTGTTTTAAGATAATAAGCAAGCACTGTACTTCTTTTAAAGAACCTAAGGGGATTGAATAAAATTTTCTTTTATCATTTTCGGTAATGCGTCCAGTATCTTCAGCTTGGGTTGTGAATAATAGATGGTATCGCTCTTTTTACTGCACACTTTTTCCATTTTACTTTTACCTGTGTTTAATGTTTTTGTTTGGTGTTTATTGTTTACGAGAACCAGAAAAAATTAAATTAATTGGACCTGCTAAAAATCAATTTGAGCGAGCTGTGCTTAGCATAGTGCTCAATCTTGCCGAAGGCAGTGCTAAACCTTCACTCAAAAAAAGAAAACAATTTTATTCTATTAGCCTGGGTTCATTTAAAGAAGCCAGAGCAATTATGCAGCTCTATCCAAAGCAAACAGAAACGATAACAAAAACGGCGGACATACTCGGTGCCCACTTATACAAGTTATGGCAAAATACTTGAGTTCAACTAATTTGATATAGAATCTATATTGGAATTTCCTACGACCTATAAGATTGTGTTGTTTTTTTATCGATCTAATTCTTCAAAAAAATCTCTGAGTTTTTGTAAATCACTTTCACTATAGGCTTGGTGCTGCTCAATGTACTTAATAAGAGTTTGGCGATCAATCAAAGAATAAAGAGTAAGATTATTTTCTTTTAAAAGTAGTTCTGATTTTTTGGTTGAGTAAGTAACAATAGCTAAAATAGTACTTTGCTTAATACCCTTTTCTCTTAAGGCAAAGGAAGCATTGAGAGAGCTCCCTGCGGTGGAGATAAGATCTTCAATGAGGAGAGCAGATCTACCTTGCGTAATATCTCCTTCAATTTGATTTTTCGCGCCATGCTCTTTTGCCTTGGAGCGAACATAGAGAAGAGGAAGATTGAGAGTACCAGCAAGCCAAGCGGCATGGGGGATTCCTGCGGTGGCGGTGCCTGCTATAAAATCCTGTTCTAAATTATTTTGAATAATAATCTCTTGAAATTTCTGAGTGATAAGTTGGCGATACTTAGGGTAAGAAATAATTTTTCGATTATCGCAATAGATCGGAGACTTGATTCCGGAACTCCAAGTATAAGGATTCTCAAAGTTAAGATGGATCGCTTTAATTTGAAAAAGAATATCGACTAAATCTAAATTCATCAGTTCATTCCTTGAATAATATATTGAAGGGCTTCTCTAGGACTTGTGGCAGCGGTAATAGGGCGCCCGATGACTAAAAAATCGGCACCATTTCGAAGAGCATCTTGAGGGCTCATGGTTCGCTTTTGATCATTTTTATCATCAAGCTGAGAGCGAATACCAGGAGAAATAATCTTGAAAGAAGAGTGGGTTTTTTCTTTTATTTCTGGCGCATCAAGGGCTGAGGCGACAACACCATCAAGTCCAGCTCGGTAAGCTTCTTCTGCAAGAAAGAGTGAGCTTTCAGGAGCATCGCTTAACTCAGTGCTCGTGAGTTTGGTGACCGCAATCAGCAGCGGAGGATGAGACGTTTTTTCAATTGCTTCTTTCGCTCTTACCATCATCTCATAGCCTCCGAGTGCATGAATATTGAGAATATCAACATTCATTTTGGCGAGAGTGGCAATACTTTTGGCGACGGTTGTTGGAATATCAAAGAGTTTTAAGTCTAAAAATATTTTAAATCCTTTTTGTTGATAGAAATGAATAAGTGAAGGGCCCAGAGCGAAATAAGCTTCCATTCCTACCTTGACCCATTTTATTTCAGGGGAAATTTCATTCACCAAGTATGTAATGCGATCCATCTTACTTTCATCAATGGCGACAATAATTTTATCGGATTTCATGAGAGTGCTTCCACTTGAAATGAATAACTCTCCAGTGCATCAATAAGGGCTTTAGCCGTATCAATTTGCGTTAGAGAAATAACCCCCATCTCAGCACAGGCTCTGCGCAGTTTAAAACCGTCGCTATGCACATTTTTCCCTTTACTCATTGTATTGATAACAATTTGAATATCCGTTTTGCGAACTAGATCAACGATATGAGGAGATCCTTCTTTGATTTTATTCACTCTTTGAACATTGATGCCATGCTCTTGTAAAAATTGTTGAGATCCTTGAGTCGCATAAATTCTAAATCCCATTTGCCAAAGTTTTTTTACCAATGGAAGAGCTTCTTCTTTCGTTGAGTCAGAGAGCGTTATGAGAGCACTTCCTGATTCAGGCATTGCGTAACCACTTCCTTTGAGGGCTTTATAAATTGCTTTTTGATATGTTGGAGCACTTCCCATGACTTCGCCCGTTGACTTCATTTCAGGACCCAGTGCTGTGTCGACATCGGTAAGTTTGGCAAAAGAAAAAACCGGAGCCTTGATATGTACCAGAGAACTAAGCGGAGCAAACTTGGAAGTAAATCCTAAATCAGCTAATTTTTTTCCTAAGCAAATTTGAGTAGCGACTTGTGCGATATTTATTCCTGTAACTTTACTTAAAAAAGGAAGAGTACGTGAGGCTCTTGGGTTTACTTCAATGACAAAAAGATCATCGGTGTAGACAAATTGAATATTTACAACGCCAATAATGTTCATCTTTAGAGCAATCTTTTTAGTGGTTTGATAAATGTGTTCGATTTGATCCGTTGATAAATTTTGCGTAGGATAAACAGCCATCGAGTCCCCAGAGTGAATTCCTGCGCGCTCAATATGTTCCATAATACCAGGAATAAAAACATGCTTACCATCGCACAGAGCATCTACTTCAATTTCTTTGCCATCAAGGTAGCGATCAATAAGTAAAGGCCGATCAGGAGTCACATCAATGGCATCCTGAATATAATCACCTAGTTCATTTTCATTATAAATAATTTCCATGGCGCGGCCGCCTAAAACAAAGGATGGCCTAATCATCACGGGAAATTCCATTTTCAAAATATGAGGAAGTAATTCTTTTTTGGATGATATTAAAATTCCTTGTGGCCTTTTTATGTCAAGACTTTGCAAGAATTCATCAAATAGTTTTCTATCCTCTGCGAGTTCAATCCCCTCAATACCTGTGCCTAAAAGAGTGAAGCCGTTTTTGTGAATGAAATCGGCAAGATTAATAGCCGTTTGTCCTCCAAATTGAACAATGACTCCCATGGGATTTTCACGCTTAAGAATATGAAGAACAGACTCTTCATCAAGAGGTTCAAAATAAAGACGATCAGATAAACTATAGTCGGTAGAAATAGTTTCTGGATTATTATTAATTGTAACTGCTTTGAGCCCCATTTTTCTTATTGCTTTCACACAATGCACCGCTGAATAGTCAAATTCAATTCCTTGGCCGATGCGAATGGGCCCGGAGCCCAATACCACAATATTGTTTTCAAAAGATTGGTTGTCTAGATCGTTTGCTTTAACTTGCTCAAAGCTAGAATAAAAATAGGGAGTCGGAGAAACAAATTCACCTGCACAGGTATCAACAATTTTATAACTAGGAGAAAAAGAAAATACCTTATCTGATTCACTGAAAAAAGCAATAGCCTTATCTGAAAAGCCCATTTGCTTGGCTTCTCGGTAATTTTTTTCCGTGAGTTTTGAGAGCGCAAGATTTTTCTCCATTTCCACAACTTTTTGAAATTGTTTTAGAAAATAAGGAGTTATGTGAGTTAGTTTTTGTAGCTCATTTAAGTTTTCATTTTGTCTAAGAGCTTCAAATAAATAAAAGATACGTTCATCATGAGGGGTGGAAATCATTTCGGGAGTGATATTTTTTGAATCACTTAAAAGAGGATGAAATATT
>CAYQEW010000098.1:0-6534 GCA_964416605.1 uncultured Bacteriovoracaceae bacterium
TTGCTTGGGACAAAACAAAAAGTGAACATATTTATTTATACAGTTATGAGGGCGAGTCTTATATTCGATTTAGCGCTGATAATGCGCCAGTCAAAACAATTCTCATGACTCAATATATGAAATATCTCGTGCAGGGTAACTCGATTGCTCTTTGGGTCAGCCTTCCTCAAAACCTTCGCATTTTTCACAATCGCACGCTTATCAAAGATCAGTTAAACGAGTATGTTTTCCCGAAACAAGAAAAAAAAATTACACCACTGTTTAAACGCAATGAAAAAAATATCTGGATTCTTGCACCAAGTACGTAGACCGTTGTTTTACGTACTTGGTATTAGTCAATAAAACGAGAGCGAATAAAAAGATACCCACTCCACAGCATCAATAAAAAACTTGGCAAATAAATAGCCAGTGCCATGGAAATCTTTTCTTTTTTTTCCAAAACTGATAAAACTAAAATAAAGTCCAAAATAAACACAAAGTGAAATAATGAGATAAAAGGTGTTGCTGTTTTTACCTCTCATATTCACAATCCCCAAAGAAAATCCGAGTAAAGAAAAAAGAATACACTGAAACATAATATTAATTCGACTGTGATATTCCAGAATAATTTTGATAAAATCTTCTTTGCCCCACCTAACAATAGATTCTTTCGGATTATCCATAAAGTGGCGCAACTCATCTTGAGTCAAACTACTTCCCCTGGGCTTCGCCGCCTCAATTTCCTCATTGGGCACAAGTGGCATCTGATAGCCTTCAAAAATTATTTTTTCAAATTCATTCGCTTTTTTATTAAAACGAATAATATTGCCTTGAGATAAATGAAGTACTAGCCATTCCTTTTCCCAACCAATACTTCCTTTTTGTGCCATAATAATTTGCTTAAAGGGCTCTTCTTTTTTTTTCTGATTGATACTCAATAAAAAGATGCTCCATATTCTTGCCACGATTTTCTACTTTCTGAGCAAAAAAACTTAAACCTGCAATATCCGTAAAAAACTCTGCTGATTTAAGTGAGCCTAAAAGATTTTCTGACTGCATTTTCACGATGCTCATTTTGAAATTGCGGGTAGCAAAAGGCACAATATTTAAATTGAGAATATAAAGATAAATCCCAATAAAACTTGAAATTAAAAAGATGGGAACATAGATTTGCCAAGGAGAAGCACCAAGGGATCTTAGAGCAATATACTCAGATTCTTTAGAAAGCCTAGACATTGTGTAGAGAGCAGCAAATAAAACTGCTAAAGGAGTGGCCAAAGATAAAAATGATAATATAATTTCATACATTAAAGTCATGATGGTTATGATGCTTGCGCCTGACCCAAATAACACTGGTGCAAACTTTGCAATTTGAAAACTGATAACAAGTGCTACAAAAAAGACAAGTAGCACAAGAAACGAAAGTACAAACGAGCGAGCAATCCAAAATTGAAAGGTTTTTAACATTTTATAAGACTATAACGAAGGAGCTAATATGAAAATAAGTATCACAAACAAGAAAAATGAAAAAGATGTTCATCTTTTTATCATTGGTGCAACAACCTCAAGTTTAAAAACAGATGACGTTTTTAAACAATTTAAAAATGAATTTCACTTTAAGCATTTTAGTGCAAAGCGTGGTGAAAGTGTTGATGCTCACGATGAGAAAGGAAATAAATATCTTATTGTCGGACTCGGTGATGAAAAAAAATTAGGCAATGAATCTTTGCGAAAAGAATGGGGAACTCTAACTAAAAAATTAACTGGCTCTAAATTTACCCATGTTTGTGTGGCGCTTGCGAGCTTTAAAGTTGAGTCTCTTGAAAATACTCTAGAAGTGATCGTTGAAGCAATTGGTATGACCAATTATAAATTTGATAAATATTTATCAGATAAAAAACAATCTTCACTTAAAGAAATTCAATTTTATATTAACAGTGCTGATCTCAAAAAATTTAAAGCAATCGTTGACTCAACTGAGCTTCTTACAAGCTCTATTACCTTCGCTAAGAATCTTGTGAATGAAGCACCGAATGTTTTAAATTCTGAAACCTGCGCCAAATTTGTCGCTGAAGATGTGAAGAAACATTTATCTTCAAAAACAGTGAGCCTTAAAATTTTTGACAAAAAAATGATTGAAAAAGAAAAAATGAATTTATTCCTCTCTGTTAATGCTGGAAGTGCTTATGAGCCAAGACTTGTGCAATTAACCTACACACCTTCTAAAAAAACTAAAACGATGAAACACCTTTGCTTAGTCGGCAAAGGAGTTACTTTTGATACGGGTGGCTACTCTCTGAAGCCCGCTGCGAGCATGATGAACATGAAGTATGATATGGCCGGCTCTGCCACTGTTTACGGAGCTTTTAGAGCTGCTGTACTCCAAGAATGCCCTCATAAAATAACTTGCTTTATGGTGCTTACTGATAACGCCATCAATAGCCTGGCTACAAAACCAGACTCAATTGTCATTGGACGAAATGGTAAATCCGTTGAAATTCTCAACACTGATGCCGAAGGAAGACTGATTCTTGCCGACGTTCTAGATTACGCTTGTGATTTAAAGCCAGATGCCATTATCGATGTAGCAACACTGACAGGTGCTTGCCTCGTGGCGCTGGGTTCTGAAATCTGTGGTCTGATGAGTAACTGCGAAACACTCACAGAAGAAATTAAAAATGCCGCGAAAGTAAAAAATGAATACGTTTGGCAACTTCCGATCATTGAAGAATTTAGAAATGATGTAAAAGCTGATATCGCTGATCTTCGTAATATGGCCAAAACAAGTTTTGGTGGAACTCCTAAAGCGGCTGCCTTTTTAGAAAATTTTATTAAAAACGATATTTCTTGGGTGCATCTCGATATTGCAGGAATTGGCGATTCACAGTCTCACTTAAGCTATTGTCAACCAAAAGGCGCTTCAGGCTTAATCATTCGCACTCTACATACATGGTTAATGTCGAAGTAAAACCGCAATTTAAGATCGTTCTTCTTTCTCCCGAAATTCCCGGTAACACCGGAAGTATCGGGAGAACCTGCGTGGCACTAGGCATTGAGCTTATTATTATAGGTAAATGTGGTTTTGATCTCTCTGAAAAAGCCGTACGGCGAGCAGGACTCGATTATTGGAAACATGTTTGGCTAAGCGAGTATCAAAACTGGGAGGAATTTATTGAGGCCCGCAAGGTCGATGAAAAAGACCTCTTCTTTTTTGAACAGTATCCCGAAAAATCTATTTTTGATGCCTCATTCACTCCTCACTGCTATCTTATTTTTGGAGGTGAAACGAAGGGAACTCCTATCGATCTTGAAAAGAAGTATAGCTCACAATTCTATCATCTCCCGCAGTATTCAGAAGTTATTCGCTCTCTTAATCTTTCCAATGCCGTCACTGCTGCTGCTTATATTGCCCATGGCAAAATTTTGTCGAAGCTCTAAAAACCGTTGCCTGCGCCCAGTGTCCGGCTCTGCCAGAGTACCCAGTTTTTTTAAAAAAAATTGTTTGATGTTTGATGTGTTAATGTTTGAGTAAATGTCATTTCTGCTTCTGCATCACTCTGATTAAAATTTAAAAACTCTTTTATCTCGCCAAATTTTGTCGAAGCCTCCAATATGCCCAAGTTATCCCCTACCAAATTTTTATACAGTCTTTAAATCACTCTGTAATTTTTACACTTCAACTATTTATTTTTTCTCACTATGACACAATGAGTAAAAATATATGGAGGTCCTATGATTAGAATATTTCTTATTTCAATGTTTTCACTCAGTTTAATGGCGCAAGAAAACTTAAGCGATGTAAAACAAGAAAAAACAAGTGATGTAAAACAAGAAAAAGAAAAAGCAAGTAATGACGATCCCATGATGAGAGAATTTCGCAAAGTTCTTATCAGCAATAAATTATCTTCTCCTCTAAAACAAGCTGACTTAATTGTTTTTAAAGAAGCATGTCAATTCTACAATGTGACCTCCAGTGAAAACACTGAAACAGCAAATAGCGCAACCTCTCAGGGACAAGTCAAAATTAGAATTCAACAAAATCAACTCGGTCTTCCCGATATTCTTATGAATTACGGTGAAGTAGCAAAAGGATTTAAAAAATTAAGTGAGACTTTTAAAAATGCTTTTGGAAAAGAAGAAATTTCAAACGTAGCAAGAGGCTCGGTCTTTCAATATAATGAGCAAGATAAAAATAAAAAATATACGGAGAAAGAAACAGAAACTAAAGAAAAGAAAATTATTGCCTCAAAAGATATTTATTTTTCTCAGCTAATTAAACGAATAAATGGAGCGGACAAACAACAATTAGCAGTGGTACGTGAAGTTCCCCAAGCTGATACATCAGGGACTCTAACAACCGCTTACTATATTGAAATTGCTCAATATAATCCTGATTTAACAAACGAAAGTGAAAATAAATCAATATTTAGTAAAAGATTTGAAAGTACAACAAAAGTTCTTGGAAAATATAATGGAGAACAAGAAGGAACACAAGACGAATTTGGCGATGATAACTACAGTCAATATCAAGCTATACAGTATATTATTTGTCAAAAAGGCGAAACTAAATCTAAAAAATAATTTCTCTCTTTCAGGTAGCCTTAAATCTTAAGGTTACCTGATTCTTCCTAAAATCCTTTTTATTCTTTTTTGCGCATACCGAGTTAATCCATTTTTCGTCGCTTTCTGGTGTTGTTTCGGGTTAGGCAATAAGTAGGCTAAATAAGCCCCTTGAGAGTAGCTCAAATTGCGAGGGTGAGTCTTAAAATAAAAACGGCTGGCGTTTCCTATCCCATAAAGGTCCTGGCCATACTCAATAATATTTAAATAGTATTCAAGGATAAGTCGTTTTTTTAAAATATCATCCATGCGTTTGGCTAAAATAATTTCTTTTAGCTTACGTATCAGCGAACGATTTTTATTCAGATAAAGATTTTTCGCCAGTTGCATAGT
Source organism: uncultured Bacteriovoracaceae bacterium (assembly GCA_964416605.1). Classification (GTDB taxonomy): domain Bacteria; phylum Bdellovibrionota; class Bacteriovoracia; order Bacteriovoracales; family Bacteriovoracaceae; genus CAYQEW01. Next base: position 4,933 of record CAYQEW010000098.1, read on the forward strand.
GATGGTACTTGCTCCGCGGATCAATTTTTTTTTATCCCAGCTTTGCTTCACCACTTGCTCAAGCTCATACATATCGACACCGTCATGTTGGTAGAAAGCACCATCTTCGCTAGCGATAATAGGGCCGTAGGCACCGCGACTCATTTGGGAAAGCTTGATCCAATCCTTAGGAGGCTCTTCACTCCAACCAATCAAAATACGATACTCATCAAAAAGTGGATAATGAGTTTTCATTTTTTCGATGGGGTAAAAGAAGACAGCCAGAACAGGAATAAAAGTACAAAAAAGAATAAAGTAAAAAAGAATTCTAAGATTTTTTATCATTAAAAAAAAAGCCGACTGTTTCCAGTCGGCTTCCCGCGTATATTTAATCTTTAAATTAAATAAGTATTACCATCTGTAAGTAGCAGATACAGTTCCGAAAATATCGTTAGTAAAACCAACTGATGCTCCAGAACCTTGAGAAGCAGGGTTTGCTCCAGCTGCAAGAGATGTATCAACTGTGAAAGTATCAAATTTAAGAGATGCTCCAGCTCCTACGTTTGTAGAATCACCTTTTTGAGCAGTTGCAAGATCTTCAACATGGAAAGTTTGAGTAGCAAATCCACGAAGAGTTAACCAAGTTTTTGCATTGTACTCAAGACCAACAGTTAAAGGAACATACCAATAAGTTCCAGATCCAAGAACATCAGCGTTACCCATGTTAAAATCAGCGTTAGCATAGATAGTTGCTTTATCGTTAAGACCTTTTGTATAACCAGCACCTACTAAATAAATAGTAGCATCATTTTTTACAGTACCAGCAACTGTTCCATCAAGTCTTTTTACCGCTCCGTAAACTTTGAAATCATTAAGTTTATAAGTAGCACCAACTTGTCCACCAAATTTACCTTTGAAAAGGTCATTTCCAGCAGCATTTTCGATTTTGTTGTAGATGCTTAAGCTTGTGAAAACTTCTAAATCACCAGCGATAACACCAAAACGTGCAGCAACAGTATTTTCTTTGTTACCTACTGAATTTTTTGCGAAACCAACAGAAGCAGAAGCTCCCCATTTTACGCCAGCGTCACCACCAACAAAAATATCGAGAATATCAGATGAACCAGAAGCTGCACCAGCTCCTAAAAGAGCTCTTGATTGAGCGATTGTACCTTCATGTCCAAGGTTTACACCGTAAACAAGATTTCCAGCACCAAAAAGAACAGTTCCTTCACCTTGTGCGCCACCCGCAAGAGAATCAGCACCCAACTCTAAAGACGCAAGGTTTTTAAAATTGTTTACGTTAGCTGCGTTAAGGAAGATGTTACGGTTATCATTAATAAAAAATGATCCATTGTAACCATCTTGACCTAGAGAATTTAATCTTGCTTTACTAGCGAACGCTGGAGCGCTCATAACTGCTAGAACAAGCATTAGAATAACTGACTTCATACTTACTCCTTAATTTTCGCCATAATTGGCATTTGTAACTTTTTATTCATTAAACACTACTTACTTTTTATTTGTCTAGTATCTGAGTCAAACTGTCTAAATCTTTTTTAAATGATAAGAAGCTATTAACACTTTTATTAAAAAATAAATTGACATTATTATAAAAAAACA
>CAYQEW010000099.1:0-6444 GCA_964416605.1 uncultured Bacteriovoracaceae bacterium
CACTGCCCATCATCCTAAATATAAGATGGCCTATAAGTTTCGAGGGAACTCTGCCAGAACAATGATTCAAGAAATTATTTGGCAAGTATCGCGCAACGGTATTCTAACACCCGTAGCGCAAGTTGATCCCGTTGATTTATCAGGAGCAATGATTTCAAGGGTTACTCTACATAACTATGGAGTTGTTCAAGAGTTTCACTTAAAAAAAAATGATCTTATAGAAATAGAAAGATCAGGAGAAGTCATTCCTAAATTTATTGCCGTGATTAAAGAAAGTGATGATGATTTTATTGTTCCAACTATTTGCCCTTGTTGTCATACGCCCCTAACAATCAGCGATATATGGCTTAGTTGTGAGAATAAAGAATGCTCTGATCGCAATATTCAGATGATTAATTATTATATTAAAAATATTGGAATAGAAGACTTATCATCTGCTCGCATTAAAGAAATGTTTGACAAAAAAATTATCAATAAAGTACCAGATCTATACCTCTTAACCGAAGAAATACTTATGCAGAATATTTCTGGAGTGAAAGAGAAATTATCTAAAAAATTAATAAAAAATATTCAAAACACTCAAAAAACTTCTCTTTTAAAATTTATAGCAGCTCTAGGAATTAGTAATTTAGGTATGAGTAAAATTGAAAAAATTCTTCAGTCAGGAGTGAATACATTAGATAAATTTAGAAAATTAACAGTTGAAGATATTGAAAAGATAGAAGGGTTTGCATCAAAGTCAGCCATCGATATTGTGACATCGTTGCAGACTCAAGATTCCTTGATAGAGGAGCTATTAAGTGTAGGGATTGTTGTTAATGACTTTGATTTTAAACACAGCTCATTATTAGATTTTAAAAAATTTTGCATTACAGGTACTTTATCTAAGCCCCGCAAAGACATAGAACAACTTATTAAAAAAAATGGCGGACTTCTTGTATCCAGTGTTACTGCGCAAACAGATTATCTTGTTTCCAATGATATCAACTCTACTTCGAGTAAGTTTAAATCGGCTGAAAAATTAGGCGTTCCTAAAATTTCAGAAACAGAGCTAGAAGAATTGATTTCTAGTCTTGAGCTAAAGAGTAAAGTTTAAAGTACTCTCCATTTTTTTGTAGCAATTCTTGATGGGTTCCCATTTCAATAATCTGTCCTTCTTTCATTACGACGAGCCTGTCAAAGGAGTAAAGAGAGCTAAGACGATGGGCAATCGCAATGACCGTTGTCTCCTTGCTTATCTCACTCAAGGTTTGTTGGATTGTTTTCTCGGATTCATTGTCGAGTGCGGAAGTTGCTTCATCAAGAAGTAAAATAGGAGATTTTTGGATAAGGGCTCTGGCAAGAGTGAGTCTCTGCGCTTGGCCTCCTGAAAGTTTAGAGCCGCTATCACCAATATGAGACTCGATTCCTTTGTTCATTTGAGAAACAAAATCAAGGCTAGTCGTTTTTATGAGAGCTTCATTAATTTCTTCATCGCTAATTTTTTTTCCTAGAGAAAGATTTTCTTTTACAGAGTCATTAAAAAGAAAAACATTTTGTCCAACATAAGAAAATTGATGGCGGTAATTATAGACATCAATTTCTTTGATATTCACATTATCAATAAGAATTTCCCCTTCCTTGTAATCTGTAAAGCGCAAAAGAATATTGAGTAAGGTCGATTTTCCTGAGCCCGATAAGCCCACGAGTCCTACTTTCTCACCTTTTTTAATAGTGAGATTAATGTTTTTAAGAACGGGATTTTGATCATAACTAAAATGAAGATTTTTTATTTCTAGGGCATTACTAAAACGATCAATTTTTTTTCTACCAAGATTGACTTCATTTTCAAGAGAAAGAATATTCCATATGCGTTGTCCCGCAGCCTGAGATCTACTGAGATTGACTTGAGCATTAGAAAATTTGCGAATCGGATCCATAATGAGAGCCATGGCACTGATAAAACTAATAAAATCTCCCGTTGTAAGATTGCCATGGGTAATGCGTTGATGGGCAATAAGAATAACGACCGCAAAACCTAGAGCGCCAATGAGTTCAATCATCGGAGATGAATTTTCTTCAATAAAAATGGCTTTGGATTTGGCTTTAAGGTAGCGCTTCATGGAATTATAAAAACGAGTATTGACATATTTTTGTAGATTAAACGAGCGAATAACTTTATTGCCCGTTATAATTTCCGTCGTGGCATGAGTGATAGAGGCAAGTTCGTTTTGTACTTCCATGTTTTTAGATTTAACAGTTTTTCCAAACCTTTTAAGAACTAAAATAAAGATGGGAGCAAGGGCAAAAATCACGAGAGTGAGCTGCCAGTCGCGATAAAGAGCGACTCCCAGTAACGCAAGAATAGAAATAGGTTCACGTATAACCTCAATGAGTGTTCTAAAGCCTTCAGAAAAAAGTAGGGTGTCGTTGGTAACAACGGAAAGAGTTTCACCTTGCTTACTTTGACTATAAAAAGAAAGAGGAACTGATTGCAGTTTTTCGGCGATTTTTTCACGCATCAAGGCACAGGATTTTTCAACGACCATACGCAAATGATAGAAATGAATAAGGCGGAAAATATATTGGAAAATAGTGAGGCCCACAATGATTCCAGCATATTTAAAGGCATCCATATAACTAGACTGAGCAGTTAAGCCCTTATTAAATAAATCTTTTATGAAATAAGCTTCCGTTGCCTTTATCAAGGCTAAGGGTATGGCAAAAAGCATAGCGATAAGCGCTTCTTTTTTATAAGGCTTTAAATAGGGATAAATTTTTTCAATGATTGCTTTCATTCTTCTCTGCTTTTTTGATAAGTGTGTAATTCTTAAATCCCCAAAGAGGAGAGCCATTCAAGAAAGTATTTTCAATAAAGGAATGCACTCGGCATCGCCATTTTTCATGTTTATGGGGCTTATTGCGTGTTTTATATTTGAGATCAAAGTTTAATTTATTTTTCCAATAAAATTTAGAAATTAAGCTATCCATAACTTTAGGATGGGTTTTTCTAAAGGCTACAAGGGAATTAAAATTTCCATAATCAAAATCATCATCTAATAAATGAGTATGAGAATTTGTAAGCCCTTGTATGTAATTTTGGGCGGCATTAGATTTGTTTTTAAGTATTTCAGGAGGTCGTACAAATCCATAATGATAAACATAGGCATCAAGTTCAATGACACTTAATTTATGAGTTGTTTTTTTGTCATAATAGCTCTCAACAGAGCATTCAAAATTTTGATATCTACGAAAAGATTGGGCATCTTTCCAAGAGTGAATTCCTGGGTCATTGCGAATGATTCGGATTTCTCTGGAATACCAAGCATGGGAGCGATGAACATGATTGTAATCGCCCCAGAAATGATTGTACTTAAAAGTAAAACCTTCTACTTGTTTATCGTTTAAGTATAGAGCACATTGTTTTTTGATATAGTTTAGATCTTTTTCGTGAATCGCTTCATCGCCTTGTACATAGAAAAGCCAGTCTCCAGAACAATGTTCTTTGGCGAAATCAGTTTGTCTGGCGTACTCAGAAAGTTTAGGAAACTCTTTTATCTTCCACTCTGAATTAATAATCTTAATTTTATCAGATTTGATTGATTTTATTATTTCTAAAGTTTGGTCGTCACTTTCACAATAGGCAATGACAAATTCATCGACAATTGGAAGTATTGATTCAATGCATTCTTTTATGGGAATATAGTATAATTCGGCATTGCGAATGAATGTGAATCCGCTTATTTTCATGAAATTTCCTTTTGTAAGTACCCTAACATACTAATATCGCAATAGCTCTTGGCAAGTACTTTTTTTATGGTATTTAAGAATATGCTTAGGCTTATTTGGGCTCTTTTTTTTACTCACATTGTTGTTTGCAATGTGCACGCTGGTACTGAAACTTTGGTTGGTTTTCACAAATCAGTTATCACGCATTCTTTTGATGCCATTCTTCATTCTGTAAAAAAGGAAAACTACCTTAAGTTGAATATTCCCTTGGATAAAACTTTTTCTATTGAAGATGTTAATCCCGATGCCCTTCCCTCTCTTTTTCGTTATTACGGAGAAGAATTGTTTGATCTTGATTTCAGCAAGGGACTTAATATTGATATTCGTTTGCGAGACCTTACGGTTCAAGCCATTCCCGAAATCACAAAATCAAAAATATTCATAGATAAAAGAAAGTTAAAAGCAAGTTTAGAAATTTCTCTCAGCAATATAGCTATTTACCTACACAAATTTGAAATATCAGAAACTAAAATTACTCAAAAAAAAGATCCTCTCATTCAATGTCATCCCAATGCTCAAAAAGAAATTAAAGGAGAAGTTTTGGGTGCTTATTTAGGAGATTTTAAAAAAAGAAAAAAAATTGAAGGAGATCCCGCGAAAGCTCAAATAAATATTGAATGGGATATAGATAGAGATAGATTAAAGACTCCTAAAATAAATATTGATTTTGATGATGCCTTTAATGATCAAAAGCTTTACGCTCACTTAAAAGATTTGATTATTCCGAAGCTATCGATGTGGGTAGAGTCAGATAAGGGCCCACGCTGTATGCCTCTTGATGATATGCCAGTTAAAATTTTTGTTGAAAAAATGATTCCTCTTATCAAGCAAGCTATTATTAAGGGTATCACAAAATTGACAACGGAAAAATTGCCCGCTTATTTAGAGGAGCAGTTTCGTGGAATTTCTCTTAAGGAAAAACTGGTCGTTAGTTTTAAGCTTTCTCCAACCAGCACAACGAATCCCTCTTTAGATGTTTTTTTGAAGTCTATATCTCCCATTGCTGGCTCTACCGCTTTTAACAACGTAGAAAATGTTGATCAGTCTTTTTGGCTAAGCCTAGATTCTCAAATTAATCTCAGAGGCAATGCAATTAATGGTGCGCCAACTAAAAATGATTTCTCTTTAAAAAAAGATGAACTTTTTGTCATAGCGCCCTTACAAGCTTTTCGAGAAACGATGAGTGTGTCTTTGCGTGAAATAATGCAAACAAAAAAGATTGCCGGTATCATTTTAGATGAAATTAAATCACCAGTTAAAGAGGGTGAACTATATTTCCTTCCTTTTCTGCGTTTAGATGTACCAGTTATTTTTGAATCTCTTGTGTCAAAAATGGAGAGTCATAAAAATTTAAAAAAAGTTTTTTTAATAGTTCTTGAAAAGATGAAAAAAATAAATAGTCTCAGAAATATTTCGACTCCTCTGCAATTTAAATTACAAAAAACAATCGATAGTCAAAATGAAAAGATACTTTTTCAAATTATTCCTCCTAAGGTCGAAAATCTTTTTGCCAATGATTTTGGCTATCCTTATTTGTTTGAAGATTTAAGAAAAAAATTAGAGAGCCTTCATTCTAGAATCCAGGAATTAACTCCTGATATATTAGAAAATTTGATTAATATTTTAATGGCGGATATTAAAATGAAAATAGAAGCCTTGATTGTAGAGTTAAATGCGAAGATTACGTCTAAGTTAAACTTCACACTTAATACGCAAAATATTCACAAGAAAGGCCTCAAAATTCGTCAAATTGATTTCACCTCCAATGACCAAATCCAAATTGGAGCCGTGGTTGATGGTTATAATCGTTTAGTGAGTCCAATAACCGACATATTAAAAAAAGAATTGCCATGAAAATGATATCTTTGTTGCTGTTTTCTTTCTCTGTAAACGCTTTGACTATTGGTGATAATTCAAAGGTTCCCGATCTTTATATTCATTCTAACCTTTCTCCCAAATCACAGACGTTAACGATTCATCTGCTTCGCAAATTATATTTTGATTTAAAGGGAATTGATTTTCTCAATAATACGATTAACAAATCAGTGCATTTTTCGAGTCCAGTTTCTAAAGACAAGTTAGGAGAAGATAGTGATTTGGCTAAGACGTTACTTTTGCTAACCAGATATACAGATAATTTTAAAACCTTAACGGATATCTTTAAGTATCCTCAGGACTTTATTGAAATTTTAAAAAGTAAAAGAAATTCTCAAGTGGATCTTCTCGTTGATCAAATTATTTTAAAGGTTCCCAAGCTTGAGAGCAAAGAACATTTTTATCAAGATCCCGCTTTAACCGCTCGCCATTTAAGTTTTGCGATTTCTCCGGATATTATGCGACCTCTATTTTTTGATTTAATAGGTAGTTTGTTGGGCCATGATTTAGAAAAATCTCGTTTAGAAGTTAATCTGAGCGGTTTTAAGTATAGTGTTAAAGATTTAACAATAGATATAAAATCAAAAAATAATAATGAAGATCAGTCAATTGATACCAATGTTAAACTTGCTCTCAATAATGTAAAAGTCAGCGTTCCTCTTTTGAAAACTCATCTCAGTTCAACGAAGTATTATAATGTATATTTATTGGATGGCTCTTTAGAGTCTCGTAAACGTGCACAGGAAAATGAAGCTATTATTATCAATTTAACCACCGGTGAGCTGATCTACAAAGAAAATG
>CAYQEW010000100.1:0-6156 GCA_964416605.1 uncultured Bacteriovoracaceae bacterium
CTATGTTTTTGTGATTGTCGCTCCTTCGGGAACGGGAAAATCCACTTTAATTAAAAGACTTCGCAATGATTTCCCTGAACTCCTCTGGTCAGTTTCCTATGCTTCGCGTGCTCCTAGGCCCAAGGAAGTAGAAGGAGTGGATTATTTTTTTATTTCTGATTTACAATTTCAGCAAATGATTAAAGAAGATGCATTTATCGAATGGGCAATTGTTCATGGCGAATATAAGGGAACTTCAAAAGAATTTATTCGCAGTCATATTGAGCAAAAAAAACCGATTCTTTTAGACCTCGATGTACAGGGCGCAGACGCGGTGAAGAAATGTTTCCCTTCAGAAAGTTTTATTATCTTCATCGAGCCTCCTTCTATTGAGATTTTGATTCAAAGACTTAATAAAAGAGGAACTGAGTCGCAACAAAGTATTGATTTGCGCATTAAAAATGCAGAATTAGAACTCCTTCGTAAAAATGATTACGATATTCTTATTAAAAACGATGATATCGATAAAGCCCATATAAAATTGCAAAAACTTTTTGAGGAGAAAATTCGCTCATGATTACTGAAAAACTTTATTTTGGTCATGTGGCAGATTTAAAAATTGAGGATATCCTTGAGATCGTCAGTTCCTATCAAAAAGATGCTAATCTCGATCTGATTCGTAAAGCTTATGAGTTTGCGAATCATGCGCATAGGGATCAAAAACGTAGTTCCGGAGAGCCTTATATCATTCATCCGATGAATGTTGCATTAACACTTGCGAAACTAAAGATGGATAGTGATTGTGTGATGGCAGGTTTTCTTCACGACGTTGTCGAAGATTGCAATGTCACCGCTGATGAGATTGGAAAACTTTTTAATAAACAGGTTGAGCAAATTGTTGTGGGGTGTACAAAGATTTCTAAAATTGAATTTAAAAGTAAAAAAGAATCTCAGGCTGAAAATTTTCGCAAAATGATTGTCGCGATGGCTCAAGATATTCGAGTCATCATTGTGAAACTTGCCGATCGCATGCACAATATGCGCACGCTGCAATATATGGCAAAAGAAAAGCAGGTAAAAAAAGCTCAAGAGACCCTTGATATTTATATTCCACTGGCTAACCGCCTCGGTATCCACTCCGTTAAATCGGAATTAGAAGATCTATGTTTGCGCTTTATTCATCCAGAAGTTTATTATCGTCTGGCTGAAAAAGTTGCGATGAAAAAAACAGATCGCGATGATTTCATTGGCGGCATTGTTAATGAGATTAATAGTTATTTACAAGAATACGGAATCAAGGGAGATGTGCTCGGAAGATCAAAACATTTTTATTCTATTTATAAAAAGATGACCATGCGAGGAGTTGATTTTGAGCAGGTTCAAGATCTTTTGGCCTTTAGAATTTTAGTGGGCAATATTACGGACTGTTATAAAACACTTGGAGTGATTCATAATCATTTTACGCCTGTTCCAGGACGTTTTAAAGATTATATTGCGATGCCGAAAGCCAATAACTATCAAAGTCTTCACACTGCGGTACTGGGCCCATCGGCGACACGTATCGAGATTCAAATCAGAACCTATGAAATGAATGATGTTGCAGAAACCGGAGTGGCAGCGCATTGGAAGTACAAAGAAAGAGATAAAGGATTAAACGCCAAAAGTTTAGAGTGGGTTGAGGAGTTACTCGAAATTAACTCTAATACGCAAGATCACGAAGAACTTATGGACGTCGTGAAAAATGATTTTGATGAGGGTGGGGTTTTTATATTCACACCTAAAGGTGATGTTATTGAGCTTCGCCAAGGTGCAACTCCTCTTGATTTTGCTTACGCCGTTCATACCGAGGTTGGAAACCGCACCGTGGGTGCTAAAATAAATGGTAAAATTGTTCCCTTAAAACATACTCTTAAATCGGGTGACTCGATTGAGATTTTGACTAGTAAGACTCAAGAACCTCATAAAGACTGGCTTAAAATTGCCAAGAGTTCTCGTGCTAAATCAAAAATTCGCCAATACCTACAAACCGTAGAGCGCGATTCAAAGCGCAAGCTTGGCGAAGAAACACTCGAACAAGCTTTAAAACCTTATGGAACAACGATCAAAGCTCTCATGAAAAAAAATGAGTTTAACAAAGCATTTCAAGAATTAGGAGCGCGCAATATTGAGGAGCTCTGCATTCATATTGGTTCAAAAAGAAATTATGTGAATGATGTTTTAAAAATGATTCACTCGATTGATTTCAAAGAAACGGAAGAAGAAAAAAAGAAGTTAGAGTCTTTTTATGAAAAGCTTAATCAAACAGCGAAAAGAACTTCTCATAAAGATAACGCCGTTATTGTCGATGGAATGGATGATATCGTGGTGCGCATGGGAAAATGCTGCAATCCCATACCAGGTGATTCGATTGTCGGATTTGTGACAAGAGGTCGCGGTATTACGGTGCATACGACGAGTTGCGATCATTTAAAAGATGAAACGGAAATGATGCGTACCATTCATGTTGAGTGGAATCCTTATTACTCCTTTAGATCAACTGCAACGATTCGAGTCATAACTCTTGATCGCCCAGGAATTTTGTCCTCTCTTTCTCAGGTGATTAATAATCAAGGGATTAATATTAAAAGCGCCATTGCCAAATCTCTTCCTGATCAGAAAGGCAGTTTTATTTTTGAGATTGAAGTCAAAGATTATGTCGAGCTTCTCAAGGCGGTGAACGCCGTTGAGTCGAGAGAAGAAGTGATTTCGGTTTCTCGCGCGTAAAAGTATAGGTTATTATTTCCAACTAATAAGAACTTTACCCATCGCTTTCTTACTTTCTAGGTACTCATGAGCCTTGGGAGCATCTTGATAAGAAAAAATTTTGCCAATATGTGGAGTTGCGTGAATGTTTTTGATACTGGCTGATAATTGACTCATCCATTTTTCATCATCAAAAAAGTCTAGCGCGTTAAAACCCGAGACCATTTTGCTTTTTATCATAAGGCCCAGCATTGAGTAAAAAGGGGTTTGTAAAATAGTTTTAAGATAGCCACCGAAAAATCCCATGCCTGATTGCAGACCGATGCAAGTGATGAGACCAGCTTTGCCAAGTCGTTTGTAGAGTTTTGAAATACTTGTTCCTCCATGAGAATTGAGAATGAAGTCAAAATCATTTTCTTGGGAATGTAAAAACTCTTCCCAGGTATAAGCCTTTGCTCCAAAACTTTGGATAAATTCTTTTTTGTTTTCAGAAGTAGTTAAACCGTGAATCTCGGCACCAATTTCACGAGCCATTTGCATCATCATGACGCCCACACCTCCCGTTGCACAATCAATCAGGATTTTATCTCCTTGCCTAACACGACGAAATTCATGAAGCGCAATATGAGCGGTTATCGCAGGCACTAAAAAGCCTGCGCCCATTTCAAGAGTAAAGGATTCTGGCAAAAGATGTACTTGAAAAGCTTCGAGTAAAAGATGTGAACTATAACCATTAAAGCGAGTTCCTGCCATTACCTTGTCACCTACTTGAACATGAGTAATCTGGGAGCCCACTGCTAAAACAATCCCACTGACTTCATAACCTGGAGTAAAAGGGCGTTTGGGCGCATCCTTATACATTCCTTTTCTCATCATGATGTCGGCAAAATTAATTCCGGAAAAATGCACTTCGATGAGAACTTGCGTAGGAGCAGGAGCAAAGTCTTCATTGCGCTGCTTGATTTGCAGAACGTCTGCTTTGCCAAATTTTTCAATGATTGCCGACTTTATGATCATAGGGTATCCTTTTTCAAAATATATCAAGGAATCATGACATGTTTCACATAAATAATATAGAAGGTGCTCCGCTCGCGGTGGGAACTTATTCACAGGGCGTGATGATCAATGGTGTTTATTATTTTTCTGGGCAAATTGGTTTAGAGCCGACAACGGGAGTTTTACAAGAAGGCTTTAAGGCGCAACTGGATCAGATTCTTAAGAATATTGACGCTCTTTTAAAAGGCAATAATTTAACTCGCGAAAATATTATTAAATCGACAATCTTTTTAACGAGTATGACTGATTTCGCCATGGTTAATGAAGCTTATACTCATTTTTTTCAAGCCCCTTACCCTGCGAGAAGTTGTGTCGAAGTATCCGGTCTTCCGAAAAATGCTTTAGTCGAAATTGAAATTATTGCCAGTAAAAATGATTAAAAAAATTTCGATTACATTTATTATTTTATTTGTCATTCTTTTGCTTCTCGCACCTCTGAGCTTACTTGCTTGGGGGAAAATTTTATCAGATGAACTTAATCAGAATCAGAGTGATTTTTTGATCGTCTTTACCGGTGGAGAAAGACGTCTGGATAAAGCGAAAGAATATGTGGAGAAGTGGCCCACAACTCAAGTGCTTATTTCTGGCGTGAATCTCAATTTAAATTTAGAGACAATAAAAAAAGATCTTAGCTGGCCTGCCAATCATGAAAATATCAGTATTGACCATGCTCAAAACACTATTGAAAATGTTTTGCTTTCAATTCAAAAAATAAATGCGCAGAAAAATAATGCGAAAGTTCTTATTCTTAGTAACTATTATCATCTGCCAAGAATTTATTTGATCTATAAAAAGTTAATGCCAAGAGACGCAAGAATTCATTATCTCGGAGTAGAGAGTAAATTTAATTATCTTTCTCTCGCCTCCGAATTATTTAAGCTTATTAAAACCTATATTGTTTTATTTTTGTGGATTTAAAATTTTTCTCTCTTTGATAACTTTGTTGAGAGTTCCAACAATTGAAAGTATTTCAGCATCTGTCGATTCGATATCATTGTCATTAATCAATTCACGGTATTTTTCTTCTATTTCATCAGAAGAGTAGACGGCAGGTAAAATCGAATGGCGTTTAAGTAAATTAATGTAGCAATCATATTGAATTAACTTTAACGATGTTAAGTGTATGCAAGAAATATCTTGTAAAAAATGAAGAGCCCAGATCGGTCCCCATGATATTAATTTATCTTTTATAGATATATTGTGACTATTTTGTTCAACTTCTTTTTGTAGTTGTTTAAAGTATTCGTCTTTTTCTTTGACCATAGTACTTAATATTTCTTGACCACTGAAAACATTTTTTTTAATAATTTTTTCATTCTCATATAAATTAATATAAATTAATTTTTTGTTATCAATATTTATTGTTAGTTTATACTTTTCACCAATAATGTTTTTTGCGCATGATTTTTTAGAAAAGATAAGAGGAGATAAAAAGAGAAGAGTAAAAAATAAAATTTTTTGCATAAACATTGAAAAAGCTCCTTGTTATAGCTATGGGAGCAATATAGGTGCCAATATAATGAGTTGTTTAAATTCAACTAAGTAGATTTTGGATATGTTTAAATTACTAGAGGAGCGTCAAATGATTAGACAGTTTTGTGTGTCGCTAATAAAGAATTATAATTCTTAACATTTAGGACATCTGGCAGACTGGCTCAAGTAAGAAGGGCTCAGTATTTTAACGAGCTCGGATTTATTACTAAGTTTATAAGTGAAGCATTGAGATGCTGTGAGTTTTTGAGTTTATCGTGTTCTTTGAGGATAAGCAGTAAGCACTGAACTTCTTTTAGAGAACCTAAGGATATGGAATAAAATTTTCTTTTGTCGTTTTCGATGATGCGCCCTGCGCCTTCAGCAAGATTGAGTAAAATAGAGAGTATCGCTCTTTTTACTGCCCACCTTTTCCATTTTACTTTTTCCTATGTTTAATGTTTTTGTTTGGTGTTTATTGTTTGAGAGAATGTAGAAACTGCATAGTCTTGCTTATAAGCAGTGCTAAACCTTCACACAAACAAAGAAAACAATTTTATTCTATTAGCCTAGGTTCATTTAAAGAAGCCAGAGCAATTATGCAACTCTATCCCAAGCAAACAGAAACGATAGGCAAAAACAGCAGACATACTCGGTGCTCACTTATACAAATTATGGAAAAATACTTGAGTTCAACTTATTTTTTAGAGATCTCATTTTTGGGTGCCTCTCATAAAAAATTAAGATTAAAGGCAGATGGCAGTCTGGCCGATGGAAAAAGGGTCACTGTATCAACCAAATCGCCCCTCGATATAATGAGTTGTTTTTATTTTTTGCGCGTTATTAAAAATCTGATCCGTTGACCCTGTTTCTACCACCTCACCCATATACATAAAAATAGTTTCATCG
>CAYQEW010000101.1:0-6130 GCA_964416605.1 uncultured Bacteriovoracaceae bacterium
TTCATGGGGCTTCCCAATACGTGGCTAGTCACCAATAATGATACTCTGTTGTTTGGCCTTGTTTTTCCTGGAATCTGGGGAAGTCTTATCGCCAAAAAGGATGATTTAAGCGAAGAGTCGCACTCGGTTTAAAATCAAACGAAGGTTGCTCTAAATCACTATACAACCTTCCATTTTGTCTTAAAATTTGTTCATAAATATTTAAATAATCCTGCGCACATTTCTCAATCGTAAAAGCTGAAGCACGACACCTCTGAGCTAAATCAGCCTGCTCTTTTTCCGAAAGGTTTAATAAAGACTTTATATAGTCTCTTCCCTCTTCATAGCTCTTGGCAATAAAACCATTTTGATTATTTTGAATATACTCAGGAAGAGCTCCATTGGGAGACCCAAGTACCGGAGTGCCACAAGCAAGTGCTTCATGCGCCGCAATCGCAAAAGGTTCCATCCACTTAACCATATAAAATAAGCACAGAGCTTCTTGCAAGAGAATGGTTTTCAAATCACCATTCACAAATCCATGAGAGACAATATGATGAAAATGCCAAGGAAGTCTCGCCACCCAGAGTCCCATTGCTTGACGAGATTTCAAAAGAGAACCGCCCGTCAGATTTATTTTTATATTATTATCAAAGGCTAAATTTATCGCCGTTGTCGCATTTTTGGAACGCATATTAAGGACCGCTAAAAAAAGTAATTCCTTTTTTTTGCGAGTCAAAAGAGGATACTCTTCAACTGGAATTCCATTATAAACATAATAATTGGCGCCATGGTTCCTCGCATGATTGCCACTGACAAAAACAGTATTATCGTAATGTTTTTTAAAATGAGCGCGATTCGTATGACAAGTTGCTAAATAGGGTTTATCTGGAATGAGTTTTTCATTATGTTCATCATGAATATGGACGAAATCAATATCCGTTGTGAGATATTTTCGATAATCATCGGATTTTGGATAGATAATAACATTCACATGAGGAAGTAATTCTTTAATAACACTCTGTTCATGGGTTAAAAGAGAAATTTTAAAGCCTTCTTGAATAAAATAACGAATCAACCAAAAAACAACTCGCTCAACTCCTCCATAATGCAATGGAGGAACAGCTCGAGAACAAACAAATGCAATATGAAGTTGATTCGATTTCAGAAAACAATTCCGTCCGCGTAGACGTTCCCACTTTCAACGACCTTCCAAACATCTCCAAAACGTCCCAAAGACACATTAAGTACATCTCCTTCGTAAAGAAGGTCTGTCACTTCTTTGCCAAGCATAACGGGACCAATTTCTTCGCCATTTTCCGATCGCAAAAATGCCTGATCTTTTTCAACTTTGGTTAATTTCATATAGCCCTTAATACGAATAAAAGGCTGTCTGAAATGATTCATCATCAAAACATTTTGCATCTCATTCGGATAAAATAAATGAGGACTGTGAATAAGTTTTAAATATTTTTTCGCTTCTAAAAGTCGCGCCACTTCACTTGATTTAGAAAGAGAAAGTGAGCGCAAAAAATCGCGGTATTTGTCAAAATCAAAATAGTTTTCATCGTAAGCCCAGATAATCCAATTACGTAAAACTGATGGAGCTTGTTGCGAAAAATTTTCCATCTCATCAAAACTATCTCGCATCCAGTATTCTAAAAATCCTGCAACTGCTCCCCCCCAAATATCTTTCCAACTTTCCGTCAAATAAGGAGAGGAAATAATTTCATCTTCCGACAAAATAGAATGACTGTATTGCAAACTTTCAATAAACGATTCTAAAATAATCGCCACTTGTATTTGCTCACTTTCATCTTCAAAAACAGAGTTTTCTAAATAACGAGCTGCAGCTTCAGAAATATCCGAAGGATGTTTTTTTAAATCGCTTATCACATTTTCAACGTTTACCATAATCAACAAAATCCTGCTTAAAGTTGTTTTTTGAATTGATAACAAAAAAAAATGTTTTAGGTAAATAGAAAAGAAAAACCGTGTAAAAATAACTCTTTAAATGCTTTGCGTTATGTAATTTTTTTAGATCAATAGGAAATATGAATCGGGCCAATTTCCCTTCGATACTCCGCAATACCCTCATTGCGAAGCATACAAGCTGGACACACTCCACAGCCCTGTTTGGCAATTCCTTCATAGCATGTAACCGTCTCTTCAAGTAAGTACTCTAAAACCCCTAATTTCTGGGCAGTTTGTAGGGTTTGTTTTTTAGTCAGATCAACAATGGGGGTTATAATACTAAAACTAGGATCAGCTAAATCGAGGCGCAAAACCTCCTGCATGAGATCCATATAGCCTCTGGTGCAATCACGATAGCCTGAATTGGCAGCCTCTACTCCAATAATTCCCATACAAATTTTATTGGCTCCTAGGCTATGCCCATAAATAGCGCCTAAGCGCGCCATTAAGCCATTACGGCCCAAAACCATTGTGTTGGGTATTCCTGTTCCAGCATCTTGCTCAGAAATTTTCTCTTCTTTGTTTAATAATGCGCTTTGGGTAATTTGACTGAGAAAAGAAATGGGTATTTCCACATGATCAATTTGCCAATCTAAGCAAATTTTACGCGCTGCTTTTATTTCGCTTGTTTCATGCCTTTGTCCATAAATAAAAGATAGGCTGGTGATTTCACTGGGTAAAAAATCTTGCATCATAAGACGCAAGCACAGACTTGAGTCCATTCCCCCTGAATGAATAACCACTATTTTTTTATTCATACCTCAATTTAAAAGAAAAGTGGTTCTTTGAATACCCAAAAAGTCGACAAAAGACCTAAAGAAGCTTTTAAAAAATAAATTCAAAGGTAAAAAAATTGGCATTGGGCCTGCTTTGCATTAACGCAAAGGAGACTTTATGAACAATTCCCATTTTATTATTGAACAGTACCGTAAAAAATTCCCACTCGAAACTCTCAAGGAAACAGCTCTCAAAACCCAAATTCACTACACTCGAGTATTTAGACTCTACAGAGGGAGTCCAATGAAATTATCGGAATATCATTCTTTTAAAGAGGTTCTCAATCAAGAAATAAAAAATCAATCTTTTATTAAAATATCTAAAGAATGTCATTATCGCCTGAGCGAAGAAACCAAAAAAATCATTGAAGAATTTATGAACTTGCAATTGCTAAAAACATCCATTCAATAAGGAATATATGAAAACCATCGAATACATTATTTTAGAAGCACTTAAAAAACCTAAAAATATTTCAGAGTTACAAAATGAAACAGGTATGAACGGTAAAGCTCTTTGCTATTATCTGAACTTACTTATTCAAAAAAACTATGTCGCTCTAAAACAAAACACATACTGCGCAATTATTCAAAATCAAAAAATTGATTTTTCCCAAGTAAGCATTGAGGCATTTGATATTTTCAATCAACTCAAAAAATCAAACTACTTTCATTTACAAATAAAATCTATTCCGCCAAGAGAGCTTGAAACACTCAAAGATCTTTATAAAAACATTGCACGACTATTAGAGTACTGTGATAAAAACTATAATGACTACTCAAGTAAAGACAGCCAAATTATTCTTTGGGGAATGGGGCCTTTGCATTCATGGACACAAACCCTATAAACTTTTTCCAATTGCATCTCCAAGCTTCACAAAAACTTCTCTTTGAGCCTGGGTATTTTCAAGTATATCTGAACTTGGAATCCAGGCTCCTTTTTTTCCACAAATAATAACCGTCGAACCACCAAATAAAAAATACCCTTTTTCATCACCTCGTTGCACTGTATTGCTCGTATAGGATTGAACAATTTTCCCAACACAGGTTGCCCCAACATCGATCAGCAGAAGTTTTCCAAAATACTCACTTTCAAAAACCGTCACCGTTCTTTGGTTTTTTAGGAAAATTTTATCTTTATTTTTTAAAGCAATCGGATTAACCGAATCAAGGAGTCCTCCAATCGTATAGGAATAATCAACTCTTCCACTGTCTGGAAAATGAAATCGATGATAATCGACAGGGCAAAGTCTGGCAATCATAAGGGGGCCATCACAAAATTCTTCTGCCAAAATATCGCTTTCTAAAAGTTTCGCAAGTGTTATATGAATACCCTTAATTGGGTATTTATTTTGAGAGTTCATACTTTCCCAACCTAAATATCGGCCTTCGGCAAAAGCTGGCAGGATGCTTTCTTGAACAAAATTTCTTCGGCTTTTTTTAAAGGGACGAATAAAAAAATCGTTAAATGAATCAAAATTATATTTCAAATCAAAGTCGTCATGGGAAATATTAAATTCTTTTATAAATGGGGCTATATTTTTTTTACTTATTTTTGAGGATTGATATTTTCCATATATTTGGGATATCAGAGGATGAGTTATCAGCGGATTGATCATCTTGCCCAAAGGACTCTGATAGAGCCATTCAATTGATTTTTGCCCCATGACTTTTTCTTCTTCCTCGCATTGTTGTTCCCTATTCCAAAAAAATATTTTACTCACCAAAAACCTTTTGTTATTTATTTCTATAATTATGATGATATCAATTACGTAAAATAATGGGATACTAGGAAAACAAAACGAAATGCCGAGGCGTACTTGCCGTACGTCGCAGGCGGCTTCGTTGTAGTTTGACAACGTAGATCGTTATTTTACTTAATTGGTATAAATAGCATGGAAAAAACTAAGTAAAAAGGAGAAAAACCCATGAAGAAAACCAGTCTTTTTATTTTTCTTATTTTAACTCAAACTCTTTGTGCTGCACTACTTCCAGAAGAAATGATACTGACTCAGATTTATAAAAATGCGGTACCTGCAGTTGTGAATATTACGAGCATTGTTTCTAGAGAAAATATTTTTTTTGAAAGCACCGATATTCCAGCTGGCATGGGAAGTGGTATTCTCTGGAATCGCGAAGGATATATCGTAACCAATGCTCACGTTGTCGATGGAAGTAGTTCCTTACTTGTTACTTTTAATGGCGACACCAAACAATACAAAGCCAAACTTATTGGCGCTGCTCCTCAAAAAGACATTGCCGTCATTAAACTGATTGAAATGCCTAAAATTTTAAAACCTATTTCCGTTGGAAGATCTAATGATCTCTTAGTTGGACAATGGGCAATTGCTATTGGAAATCCATTTGGACTTGATCACTCGATGAGCAAGGGTATTATTTCTGCCCTAGATCGAAAAATTGATGGTTACGGTGGTGTTAAAATTCACAATATGATTCAAACTGATGCTGCGATCAATCAAGGTAATTCGGGTGGCCCACTCCTTAATTCTTCGGGAGAACTTATTGGAATGAATGCCATGATTTTTTCCAAAAGTGGCACAAGTGCCGGCTTAGGCTTTGCGGTACCCGTAGATACCATCACTCGCACGGTTCCCGATCTTATTAAATATGGAAAAGAAGTAAGGCCCGCACTTGGAATTAGCATGCTCGAAGATTATATGAAACTTCGCTACTACGGTGAAAAAGGAGTTGCCGTTTCTTATGTCGCCGAACTAGGTCCCGCCAAAAAAGCTGGACTGCGCGGAATCAGTAAGGATCAAAATGGCAAAATTTATTTAGGTGATCTTCTTTTAAAAATGAATGAAACGGAAATTAATTCTCACGACGATATTTATCATGCCCTAGATAAACTTAAAATTGGTGATTCTGTAAAAATAACCTACAGTCGTGAAGGCAAAAAATTAACGACTACTTTAAAATTAGAAAGTACCAATGATATAAAATTTGAAAAATAATAGTCATTATTTGAGAGCCCACCGATCTTCTTGAATTTGCGGGCTCTCAATTTTATAAAGCTCTAACTTGCTATAAACCTCATTTAGTCTTATTTCTAAATCTCTGGAAGATTCTTCTTCCTTTTGAAATTCCTGTCCAAGTTGTTGTAGTTCATTTTGTTTTTTTTGTTCAAGTTCTGTTTTTAAAATATCATATTTAATATTTAACTGCGTTTCTCTTTCCGATTTTGATTTTAATTTATAGGCAACTTGATTTTTAAGTCCTTCTAAAGCTAGTTTTTTTTTCAAAAGAACTTCTATTAAAGTTTGTGCAACTTCCATATTAACCGCAAGATCTTCGCTCTTTAAATACAACTCACTGCCAACAACTAATCCATTATAGTTTTTACATTTTTGATAATCTGCCAGCTTTAAAAGAAGAAATTGATG
>CAYQEW010000102.1:0-6091 GCA_964416605.1 uncultured Bacteriovoracaceae bacterium
TGTCATACAGATATTCCGGTTTGCGATAATTTTCAGGAGCTATGCGCGGGTAGCCATTACATTTTTGATCAAAATGAATTTTAGGATCGATACTATCCATCATATAAAAAGTGATGGGTCTTTGATTGCTAGGCACTAGAACATCGCAAAGTGTGGGCGCAGAGTTATTGTGAAAGTACGGCCAACGCGCCCAGATGCCCACCAAGGGCGGCGGAACGTAGCCAGTTTGAGGCACGACTTTAACTCCCATTTCTTGAGATATTTTGAGACGGTTGAGATCATCTGCAAAATACTTCATTCCTTCATAGCGGCCCGGATCAGTTCCGACATCTTTGACGGGAGTTTTGCGGTGATATTTGATTTGATGAGTTTTAATCAGTTCGCTGTAAGCTAAGTCCTGAGCATTAGGAAGAGACCAATTTTTTTCGTATTGCCCGTGGCAACCAGCACAATTTGCTTTATAGAGAATTTCACCTCGTTTCGCTTTTTCAATATTAATTGTTTCGGGAAAAAATTGATTGTAATGAGGAGCTTCGGTAGCAAAAGCTGCGGCAGTAAGCTCTTTAACAATTTTTTGATTTTCTTTAAGCCATCCAGATAATTCTTTTAAATCAGCACCTCGTCCAATTTCATTCCATAAAAAATTGGTGTAAATAGGATTTCCCGAAACAATTGAGCCATCAGAAAGCCAACGAGTTTTATATTTGAGATTCCACCAAACTGCGGGCTTACTATCTGCGACTTTATAAGCGAGGGGATGGGGCAGTGGGTTTAAGAGAGCATTCTTGTTAAAGGTAGCAAACTCATCTTGATGACGCAGAGAAAGACTAATGCCCACTTGAGCAAGGGAGGTGTCTAGACCTAGCACTTCAGGGTCTTTGGTTCCGATAAAATTAAGCAAATATTTATCATGGGTAAATAGTTTTGCATCTTCTTCAGAGCTACCAGTCATTTCTTTAATAAGCGGAACGGGGATACCAAAGCGCAGCGTTTTTAATTGATGAAAGAAATGATTGGGGCGCGGAAAGCGATTGGTGAGTCCTAATACTTTAACGCCAAAGAGATTGGCAGAGTGACAAGAAGCACAGCTAAAAGTAAGGCCCGTTGTGCCAAATTTTTTCATCAGAGTCATGCCCATCGGGTGAATTTTTTGATCAAGAGGTAATTCTGGGATATTGAAATTTTTGTCTTCTTCTATCGGATAAGAGTTCAGTCCTAGAGATTTTAAAACATCGTCAAAATTTTTATAAGGAGAAATTTTATTGATCACAGAAAAGACTTTTTGATAGTAAGAATTATCACTTTTAAAAGCGAATAACTTGGTGATGAGATCATAAGGTAAAAGAAATTGAGTGGTTTTTATAGGATAAATCAGCGCGTGAACTTTGCCTGTTTCAACCGTACTTTGCCATTCACTTTCGCTCATCTCATAAATATTTTTTCGATTGCTATAGGTCTTTTTGTCTGTGCCTGGGAGCTCAAAGTTTTCTTCCCACTGGGCATAGGTCATACCAAAACTAAAAAAAAGAATGAGGGTGATTATTTTCATATATGAAAGTTATTCAAGCATTTATTTATACAAAAGCTAACTAACAAAATCTGTCAGGTTTAAGTACTTCAAAATATTTACATTAGTGGACTTGGGTGTTAATTTTTATCCAAATTTAACTATTAGGATAACCATGACTTTTCAGCTTGATGGATCGCTTGCGTATATTGCAGTTGCAATTTTAGCATTTATTGCTGTCTCTCTCTCTTCCTTGCTTTTAGGACTCAACCGTTTAACGGGTAAAAAAGCAGATGAAATAACAAAGAAAAAATATGAGATTTATGAATGCGGAGTAGAGTATCTCGGCGATGCGCATGAGCAATTTTCGGTTCGTTATTATTTAGTAGGGATAATCTTTCTTGTTTTTGATGTGGAAGTTGTCTTTATGTATCCTTGGACTCTTGTCTATCACACTTATTTAAAATATGGACCGTTTATTCTTTTAGAGATGGGGCTCTTTATGGCTCTTGTTCTAGGTGGGTATATCTATCTGCGCCGTCGTGGTGCGTTTAGCTGGGACTAAGGAGATTATTATGTCAAAAGATGGAAGTTCAATGATAATGCCTACACTGCTTTCTGATGCAGTGAAATGGGCGCAAAAAAATTCTCTTTGGCCTTATACTTTCGGAACTTCATGTTGCGGTATTGAGATGATGTCTACTATTTCGAGCACCTATGATCTGGCTAGATTTGGTGCTGAAGTTGTGCGTTTTTCGCCAAGACAAGCGGATCTTCTGATTGTTGCAGGGACGATTACGACAAAGATGGCTCCAGTTCTTCGCACAGTTTATGATCAAATGCTTGAACCTAAATGGGTTATCGCCATGGGTGCTTGTTCTTCTTCTGGTGGAATTTTTGATACCTATTCTGTATTGCAGGGGATTGATGAAATTATGCCCGTTGATGTTTATGTTCCAGGCTGTCCGCCAATTCCAGAGGGACTTATTCATGCCATTATGCATTTACAAAATCTGATCGAGACAAATGGCAAGAGAGTTCCAGCGGAAAAACCAACGCAAGATGATGCGATGAATGCGATGACTTATCGTAAATGTGTGGCACCAGGTGTGAAAAATGCGAACTTGGTGATAACCCAGGAATACGTGAATAAAATGAAAGCCTCTCTTGAGGAGAAAAAATAATGCAAACTATTTTAACAAGACTACAAGAAAAATATGGAGTTGATCGCAAGGTTGAGCTGGATAAAGTTTCAGAGCCAGTGGTTTGGGCTAAGGATTCCTTGGATGCCAAGTATTTAGTGAAAGCTTTCATGATTGATCTAACGACGCAAATCGATTTTCTCTCCGATGTTACAGCTTATGAAAATAAAGATAGAGTCGATGGCGAAAAGCGCTTTGTTCTCGTGCATCAACTTTATTCAACCCAAAATTTTTCTCGTATTCGCATTAAAACCCTTCTTGATTTAGAAGAAGAAGCGCAGAGTATTTGCGATCTTTTTACGGGAGCGAATTGGCTCGAGCGTGAAGTTTACGACATGTTTGGTATCAAATTTAAGGGCCATCCAAATCTGCGACGCATTATGATGGATGAGAGATTTACTGGGCATCCTCTTCGCAAAGAATACCCGATGAAACAAAGAGAGCCTTTTGCCAATAATATACAACTTAATCTTGGCGCAAGCGAGATGATCAAAAAAGAAGAGCGCACGAATCTCAGCGATCTGTATAATCCCAATGTTCTTTTAAATCTTGGGCCCGCACACCCCGCAACTCACGGTACTTTGCGCGTGATGTGTCGTGCGAATGGTGAAGTCATCGAAGATGCAGCTTGTGAAATTGGCTATCTTCATAGAGCGATTGAAAAATTAGGAGAAGAAAAAACCTATCATCAGTGGATGGTTTATACTGATCGTTTAAATTATTGCTCCGCTCTTAATAATAATGTGACTTATGCAATGGCTGTCGAAAATATTTTAGGGATAACCATTACAGATCGTTGTATGTGGATTCGCATGATCTGTATGGAGCTTTCACGCATCATCGACCACTTGGTTTGTCTTGCTGCTAATATCATGGATTGCGGCGGGCTCACTGTTTTCTTTCTCCTTATTCATTGGCGAGAAGAAGCCTACACGATGATTGAGTCAATGTGTGGAATGAGACTCACCACAACTTATGCACGTATAGGGGGAATGAGCTATGATCTTCCCGATAATTTTGAAGCAAGACTAAAGAAATTCTGTGAAGATTTTCCGAAGGCGATTGATGAGATGGAACAGCTTGTGACTCATAATCGAATTTGGATTGATCGAACAAAAAATGTTGGTGTGATTTCCAAAGAAGACGCTTTAAAACTTTCTATCACGGGGCCTTCGCTTCGTGCTTCGGGAATCAATCACGATTTGCGTCGCGATAGACCTTACTATGGCTATAGCGATCTTGATTTTGATGTGGTGATCGGATCCAAAGGTGACGTTTACGATCGTTATCTTGTGCGCGTTGAGGAGATGAGACAGTCAACTAAAATACTTTCTCAGTGTTTGATAAAACTTCCGAAGGGACCTCTTTGGGTTGAAGATAAAAGAGTTCGTATCCCAGATAAAATTGACGTCTATACTAAAATGGAAGTTCTGATTCACCATTTTAAAATTTTTATGGAAGGCATTGATGTGCCGAAGGGAGAAGCTTTTACTTGCACCGAAGGTCCCAATGGTGAAGTTGGATTTTATATCGTCAGTCGTGGGGGACCAAAAGCTTGGCGTATGCGTGTGAAGTCTCCTTCTTTTATGATGTTTCAAGCTTTTGAAGCATCGATTAAGGGAGCGAAAATTTCCGATGCGGTTGCGCATCTTGGAAGTGTGAATATTATTGCTGGTGAATTAGATAGATAGAGAGAAAATATATGAGCCTATCAGAACAAATTAAAAAAACAATTGAGGGTATACGCCATCAATTTCCTACCAATCAAGCACTCCTTCTTCCTTTGTTGCATGAGATTCAACAAGAAAAAGGTTGGATTTCCATAGAGTCTTTACGAGACGCTGCTGAGTTTTTAAATTTACCTTTAGCAAAAGTTCGCGAGGTTGTTTCTTTTTATACAATGTATAATTTAGAACCCAAGGGAAAAGTAAATTTACAACTGTGTATGAATATTTCTTGTTGGCTTAACGGCGCTGAAAAACTTCTGCATTGTATGGAAAAAAGACTTGGTGTGGGATGTGGAGAAACAACGAAAGACGGGCGCTACACGATTTCCGAGGTGGAGTGTTTAGCATCCTGTGGGACTGCACCAGTTTTACAAGTGAATGAAGATTATTATGAAGGACTCGATGTGCCTAAGCTAACAGAGCTCCTTGATCAAATTGATAAAGATTTAAATGATGGAAAAATTGTCGGCAAAAGTACTCATCAAGCGGGAGTGTGGCCATGAATGAATTAGTCCTTACCTCATATGTCCATGAGCCTCATTGTGAAACTCTGGATTATTATTTAAAAAATGATCGTGGCTACGAGGCTTTAAAAAAGGCTTTAGCTATGCAGCCAGCACAAATTATCGACGAGGTTAAAAAATCGAATCTTCGCGGACGCGGCGGAGCGGGCTTTCCAACGGGAATGAAATGGTCGTTTATGCCAGCTAATCCTGTTGATGCCAATGGAAATCCTAAACCCAAATATTTAGTTTGTAATGCCGATGAAGGGGAACCAGGAACATTTAAGGATCGTTTAATTATGACTAAAACTCCTCATAAAATGATTGAGGGGATGATCATCGCCGGTTATGCCATCGGTTCCAATAAGGGTTTTATTTATGTGCGAGGAGAGTTTTATAAAGAAACACGCCTTATGCAAAAAGCGATTGATGATGCAAGAGCTCAAGGGTTTTTAGGGAAAAATATTTTAGGATCAAATTTTGATTTTGAGTTGGTTCTCTATAAAGGAGCAGGAGCTTATATTTGCGGCGAAGAAACCGCACTTCTGAATTCCTTGGAAGGTAAAAGAGGAGAGCCTCGTTTGAAACCGCCATTCCCTGCACAAGTAGGAGCTTACGGCATGCCTAGTTGTGTGAATAATGTTGAGACTTTTGCGGCAGTGCCTTGGATTCTTAATTTTGGCGCAGAAAAATATGCGGCGATGGGAACTGAAAAAGCGGGAGGAACTCGTTTGCTTGGTGTTTCAGGACATGTCAATAAACCGGGGGTGTATGAGCTTCCGATGACCGTTACTCTCAGGCAGGTTATTGAACTTGCGGGCGGAGTCAAAGATGGTAAAAAATTAAAAGCTGTTATTCCGGGAGGTGCCTCAGCACCAATGCTTACAGCTGATGAAATAGACGTGCAAATGGATTATGAATCCCTTGCCAAAGCTGGAACGATGGCTGGATCGGGTGGAGTTATTGTGATGGATGAATCCGTTTGTATTGTTGAGGCTGCGGGAGTTCTCCTTCGTTTTTATGAAGCGGAATCTTGTGGGCAATGCTCGCAATGTCGCGAGGGTTCTCATTGGTTAGCAAGAATGTTTCATCGTATTGAAAATGGTGGCGGTACTACGGAAGATTTAGATTATATTGCTAAAATTTGCGGCA
>CAYQEW010000103.1:0-6089 GCA_964416605.1 uncultured Bacteriovoracaceae bacterium
TGTACCATGGTCTGCTGAGCGGCTGAGCCTTGCTCAGTTAATGGTTGATATCAATCTAGTGCATTTAGAGATCACTACTTATCAGCATGGCAAAGGCGCTGAGTGGGCCTATCAGGCACTCAAGAAACATTGGAATTAGCGCCTAGAAATAAAATCTAGAATCTTTATCGTCTTTGTTTAGAATATATCTCTGGGCAGAACTGGCACACTGGGCACAGGGTTCGGGCAACGGTATTGGTGGCTTCGATAAATTTTTTGAAATAGAATAAATTATTTAATTTTAATTAGACTTTAGCAGAAGCAAAAAAACATGCACTTGATACACAAACATCAAGACTTCAAGCTCATAAAAAAAAGTAGATGTACTTCGATTTGTTATAAATTTGGGACTAGCGCAAAAGCGTAAATCCCGAGTAATAACGAAAAGGAACAGATTCAATTGTTTTATGAGAGATCATCTCTTTTACTCGGTGCTCAATCTGATGCTGAATTAATTTTATCATTGAAGGGTCGCCTTCTAGATTGAGTTCAATTTGTGAAGGGCTCACAATTTTGAGCTCCCCAGTAATATCAACTTTTCTGGTTATATCAAAAATCAAAGCAATCGTTTGATCTGTTAAACTACCTTGATAAATTATTTTTCGAGCAATCATAAAAACAATCCTTAATATAAATACGCTTAATGCGAAATACGTTTTACAAATTCAATCGCCAATTGCGGCAATACCCCAAAAACTATCGTCACAATCGATAAAACGAGAGCAACAACTTTAGCTCCCCAAAGAGAAGTATTGTTTTCTAAACTCTTGGTTGATGGCTTCATATACATAAAAATAATAACTCGCAAATAATAATAAACAGAGATGGCACTCGTTAAAACCGCCACTATCACCAATGGGACAGCTCCTTCACTGATGGCAAAATTAAATAAGCCGTATTTCCCTATAAATCCAGAAGTGAGAGGAATACCCGCCATGGAGAGTAAAAACACACTCATCATAAAAGCCATTGGTTTATTTTTTTCATTTAAGCCAGTTATTTGCTCAAGAGTGAGTCCCTTTTGATTTTTTTCTTCAAGATAAGCAACCACCGCAAAAGCTCCTAGAGTCGAAAGTGCATAAAAAAACAGATAAAGTGTTATGGTTTCTAAACCTAAGTTTTCTTTTGTGATTAAGAGAAGTCCCACAAGTAAATAACCAGTATGAGCAATTGTTGAAAAAGAAAGCATTCTCTTCATCTCGGTTTGAGAGATCGCCACAATATTTCCATAAATCATACTTGCGATGCTTACAACCCAAAAAATATTTTTAAACCAAACCGCTTGTCCATCAACAAACAATAGATTTTGCGAAATTCGCGCAAAAGCTATAAAAGCAGTGAACTTTACCGCTGCTCCCATAAAAGCTGTCACATTGGTCGCTGCTCCTTGGTACACATCTGGCAGCCATGAATGAAAAGGGAAAGCTCCAATTTTAAAAAAGAGCGCCACACAAATTAACGCTGAGCCGATATAAAAAATAAATGCCGTATTACTTGAGCTTATTAAAAATGAATGAATCGCTTCCAACTCAAATGTGCCTGTTGCACCAAAAACAAGCGATGCTCCATAAAGGAAAAAAGCGGAAGCAAGTCCTCCCAGAATAAAATATTTTAATCCCGCTTCTGCGGAAGATTGCATTGTTCTGCGCATCGCAACCATAACATAGACGGGAAGAGACATTATTTCTAAAGCAATAAACATAAAAAGCAAATGACTTGTCGTCAGCATCAAAATCATTCCAGCACTTGCAAAAAGCATCAGAGGATAAAGCTCGCTAGCAAGTTGCTCTTTTTTATCAATGCCTTTTGAAATGATAATAGCAGCAATAGTAAAAAGAAGGATCATTGCTCCAATTGCTCTAGAAAAAGCATTAAATTTAACAACTCCGACTTGCAAATTAATTTCTGGATAATAAAGAGTCATGGCTAAACAAAGCAGAGCCGCGGCAGCAGCAAAAAGAGAGACAACCAAAGAAAGACTGCGTCCTTTCTTTTTATCCGTCCCTAAAATAAGAGCGAGGATCGCTCCCAAAGATAAAATAATAAGTGGTAAAAATTCAAATAATGCCTCACTTGAAAGTGTGCTAAAGGCAAAAATGCTTTCGATATTATTCATGTGTCCCTACTTTACTTAATAATTTCTCTGTATAGAGAGAAAGTGTTGCGTCACTTTTATGGAAAAAACATTTTGGAAAAAAACCAATTCCAAAAATAAGTACAACTAAACTCACCATAGCGATAACTTCTTTAAGGTTAAGATCAAGGATATGGGCATTTTCTTTTTTTGATTCATTTTTAGGGCCCAGCATAACCATTTGATAGGCTTTGAGCGCATAGACGGCTCCTAAAATAACCCCTGTTCCTGCTAAAAAGGTGAACAGTGGTTTCACTTGAAATGTTCCAAGAAGTATTGTGAATTCCCCTACAAAACCGTTGGTACCTGGAAGAGCAATACTTGATAATGTCATAATCATAAAGGCTATGGCCATGATGGGAACAACTTTAGCGAGCCCTCCAAAATCATTAAGATCACGAGTGTGTAAGCGCTCATATAAAAATCCTACTATCAAAAATAATCCTCCCGCCGAAATACCGTGGTTGATCATTTGATAAAGTGATCCAGCTAAAGCAATTTTTTGAAAACTAAAAAGTCCCATCACAATATAACCCATATGAGAGACTGAGGAGTATGCTACTAATTTTTTAAAATCGCTTTGAGCAAGAGCGCACAGAGCGCCGTAAATGATTCCAATAATTCCTAAAATAATAAAGGTGTCTGCAAAATAAAAAGCGGCTTGTGGAAAAAAAGGAATGGCAATTCTCATCAGACCGTAGGTTCCCATTTTTAAAAGAACTGCCGCTAAAAAAACTGAACCTAGCGTAGGTGCCTGTACGTGTGCGTCAGGAAGCCAAGTGTGAAAAGGAATCATCGGCACCTTAATCACAAACGCCAAGGCAAAAGCCAGAAATAACCATGTCTGCGTTGATGAAAAAACGGAAGAAAGGCTTGTGCCATCAAAACTCACAATAGATGCGTATTCCATGAGCTGAGGAATGGATGCTGTTGGATAGCCCAAAGTTTTCGTTGCCGAAGAGATAAGCCAAAATATTGCCACGAGCATGAGAAGCGATCCCACCATTGTGTAAATAAAAAATTTGATTGTGGCATAAAGACGATCTTTTCCTCCCCAAATACCAATAAGAAAAAACATAGGAATAAGAACAACTTCCCAGAAAAAATAAAAAAGAAAAATATCTTGAGCTAAAAAAGTTCCGTACATTCCAGTTTGCAAAGCGCAAATAAGAGCCACGAAAAATTTTTCTTTTTTTAAACTTTCTAATTTAGGCCATGTTCCTAGAAGAGCGATCGGTGAAATGATTGCGGTGAGCATAACAAGAGGAAGACTTATTCCATCTACCCCAACAAAATAACTAATTCCCCAATCTGGAAGCCAAGCGATTTGCTGAATTAATTGCAAATCAGAAATGTTTGCATCAAACTGTGAGTATAAACAAACTGCTAATCCTAAACTAAAAAAAGATTGGATGAGAGCAAAATAACGAAAATACGCTTCCAGCCTCTTGGGAAGAAGACACAGAAGTCCCATAAAGAGCATGGGAGAAAAAATAATGAGCGAAAGTATGATTGAATGCGAATACATATAACTTATCCTTCTTAAACAAAAGCTTTTAAAATAAATAAAAGGAGTGTCACTAGGCCCACAAACATTACCACTCCATATCCTTGTAAATCACCCGTTTGAATCTGACGAAGTTTAGAGGCAATATTTTTGATTTGATTGCCTGTCCCATTAACTGCTCCATCAATAATCACTCTATCAATAAAAGTCGAACAAAAATGAGAAAGTTTTTGGATGGGAGAAATAATTGCAAATGCATAAATTTCATCAACATAATATTTATTTTCAAGAAGCTTTGGAAACTGAGTATTTTTTTGACTAAAAAACTTAACTCCTCCCAAAAATAAAACGATCGCGAGTAATCCCGACATAATCATCGCAAAGCTCTCTGCAATAGGTAGATGAATTCCGACAATCGGCATTTCCTTAAAGGCTACAACAGGCTCTAACCAGTGACTCAAAAGATGAGGAAAATGCCCAAGTAGATTTCCTAAAATATGAGGAACTCCTAAAAAACCTCCAAAAGCCGCTAGTACTGCAAGAATATAAAGAGGCATTGTCATAAGGATAGGAGATTCATGAAGATGTTCCTTCACATGATGAGAAAGTCTTTCTTTCCCGTAGAATGTCAAAGCCATCATTCTTGCGCTGTAAATCGCGGTTAAGCATGCAGTAAGAACTCCGACGATATAGAGATAGGAAATCCCGTTCGGAAGAGCGAGTGTCGAATAAAGAATTTCATCTTTTGAAAAAAATCCCGAGAAGAAAGGAACTCCCGAAAGAGCTAAGGCTCCGATAAGCATTGTGATATGAGTATGTGGTAAATATTTTTTGAGTCCTCCCATTTTCGTCATATCTTGTTCTCCTGAACAAGCATGAATCACTGAACCTGAACCCAAAAATAAAAGAGCCTTAAAAAAAGCATGGGTCATCAAATGAAAAACCGCCGTTTGAAAGGCCCCTACGCCGCACGCTAAAAACATATAGCCAAGTTGTGAAACCGTAGAATAAGCGAGAACTTTTTTAATATCTTTTTGAGCAATCGCAATCGAGCCAGCAAAAAGAGCCGTGAAGGCACCAATATGGGCGATAAAAGATAATGCAACTGTGGATAATTCAAATAAAGGATTAAGTCTTGCAAGCATATAAACACCTGCGGTCACCATGGTTGCGGCGTGAATAAGCGCAGACACCGGTGTCGGGCCACTCATCGCATCAGGAAGCCATACATAAAGTGGAAACTGAGCCGATTTTCCCATTGCTCCCACAAAAAGAGAGAGACAAATAAGAGTCACTGAAGGCATCAAATGAGCAACAATTTCTGGATTTTGAAGACTGAGTATTATTTCAGAAAAAGAAAGTGTTCCCAAGTTTTTATAAAGTAAAAACATTCCAATCAGAAATCCTAGATCTCCAACTCGGTTTACAATAAATGCTTTTTTTCCGGCATTGGCTTTTTCGGTATCCGTATACCAAAAACCAATCAACAGATAAGAGCAAAGTCCCACTCCTTCCCAACCAAAAAAAAGCAGAGGCAAATTATTTCCAAGAACTAAAAGAAGCATGCTAAAACAAAACAAATTAAGGTAAGAAAAATATCTTCCAACACACTCTTCATCATGCATATAAGAAATACTGTAAAGATGAATAAGCGAGCCTATTCCCGTAATGAGAAGAACCAGAATGCCTGAGAGCTTATCAATACGCAGTTCAAAGGGAATATGAAGACCTCCAAAATTAAACCAATCAAAAACGTGAATAATAAGTGAGATATTTCCTTCTACGGATTTTAAAATCAAAAAAGAAGCGATTGCCAAAACAAAGCTAAGTGCAATAAAAAAACTCGCCACTCCCCCTGCAATATTCGCCGAAGTTTTAGCATAGCCTTTATAAATAAGTGGAAGCACCACCGCATTACAAAGAAAACCAATGAGAGGAAAAATAAGTATCAATAAGGGTATAATTGTTTTCGCGTCCACGTTTATCCTTTTAAAGTGCTGGCAACATCTGTTCTAATGGAACCAAAATTGCGGTATAAATTAACGAGTATTGAAAGTCCTACCGCTGATTCAGCCGCAGCAAGAGTAATCACAAAAAAGACCTGCATTTGCCCATCGATTAACTGATAGTGATGAGAAAAAGCAGCCAAAGATAAATTGGCAGCATTCAGCATCAATTCAATTCCCATTAAAACGATAATGGAATCTTTGCGCAAAAGAACGATAAGAGTTCCCAGTGTAAATAAAAAAGCCGCTAGTATTTGAATTAAAATTTCATTGCTCATTATATCATTCCTTCATTAATCAAATTTTCTTTTTGCTAAAACAACTGCTCCAACCACCGCCACTAGAAGAGCCAAGGAAATAACCTCAAAAGAAATAAAGTACTGAGAAAAAAGTGCATGAGACA
>CAYQEW010000104.1:0-5990 GCA_964416605.1 uncultured Bacteriovoracaceae bacterium
TCTTAGATGGAGTAGTTGGGCAATTCTTTAAACAGTTTGGACTCACAATTTGTTTTGCGTTAGCGATTTCTCTCTTCGATGCGATTACCATTGCGCCGATGATGTCCGCTTATTTTGCAGGAAAAATTTCTGCTCATGGTAAGCACGATGAAAATGCTAAAAAATCTTTTTATGATAAGACTTTTGGCGTTCTTCTTAAAGCCTTTAGTCGTTTTCAAGACTGGCTAGAAGATGTTTATGTCAAAATTCTTGATATCACTTTGAATCACCCTCTTAAATTTATTTTTCTGGGAATCGTCATTCTCGTTCTCAGTGTGATGAGTTTGAAAAATGTCCCTAAGACCTTTCTTCCTCCTCAAGACAATGGAGAGTTCGCAGTGAATTTAGACTTGCCACCAGGTACGAATTTGCAGGAGATGGAAAGAGTTTCACTTAGCGTAGACAAGTTGATACGCGCTCACAAAGAAGTAGAGTACAGTGTTCTCACCGTTGGAACCAAAGAAGGTGAGCCTAATAAATCTTCTTTTTATATTAAGCTCGTGGGTAGCAAAAAAAGAAATATTAATACCGTTAAATTTAAAGAATTAATTCGCCAAGAGTTAGTGGCGTTTAAATTTGCCAATCCTTCTGTTCGCGATTACGACACAGTCGGCGGAGGACAACGTCCTTTTAGTTTAAATATCCAAGGATCTGATGAAAAAGAATTAGAGCGCGTTACGGAGTTTGTTTTTAATAAACTCAAAAATCATCCAGCGCTCAAAGATGTGGATTTGTCTTATCGCCCAGGAAAGCCAGAGTTTCAAATTATTCCCAATCGTCAAAAATCAGAAAGCCTTGGCGTGGCTACCAATATTATTGGTTCAGAAATGAGAACGTTGATGGAAGGGCAAACTCCAGCGGTTTATCGTATTAATGGTGAAGAGTATGATGTGCGCGTAAGATTAAAAGAAGATCAGCGCAATCTGGCTCTTCATTTTAATAGTCTTTATGTGCCGAACACAAATTATCGCCTTATTCCTCTGCGCAGTGTTGCAGACGGTTTAGAGACGTCGGGCCCATCTAATATTACGAGACAAGATCGCGGGCGCTATTTTCAAATTGGGGCCGATATTTCTCCAGATGGACCAGGAATGGGAGGAGCGATTGATGAGGTAAAAAGAATTTTTGAAAAAGAAATCAAATTGCCAGAAGGAATGAGTTATTCTTTTGTCGGTCAAGCAGAGAATTTTCAAGAATTAATTATCAGTGTTTTAAAAGCAGCAGGACTTGGAACACTGCTTATTTACTTAGTTCTCGCTTCTCTTTATGAGTCTTATATTATTCCTTTTACCATTATGCTTGTTCTGCCTCTTGCGTTATGTGGTGCTTTCTTTGCTTTATTTTTCACTCACTCATCGCTTGATTTATTTTCCATGATTGGTTGTATTATGCTTTTAGGAGTTGCTACCAAAAATTCGATTATTCTCGTGGATTATATTAACCAGCAATTGCATAAGGGAATGGGAATGCGAGATTCTATTATGAAAGCGGGGAAAGATCGTTTGCGTCCTATACTTATGACATCTTTTGCTTTGGGGGCTGGAATGATTCCTATTGCGATTGGACTCAATGAAGCTTCTAAACAAAGAACCAGTATGGGTATTGCACTGATTGGTGGTATCATCAGCTCTACTTTATTGACTCTTATTATTATTCCAGCGGCGTTTAGTTATATTGAAAGATTTAGAGTGTGGTCTGGAAATATTATGAAAAAAATATTTATCGGTAGTGAAGAATAGGGAAATGAATAAATCGACGAAAGATAAAATTATCGAAGAAGCGACGGAACTTTTTGCGGACAATGGCTTTGACGGAGCCTCTGTCCGTCTTATCGCTCAGAAGGCAGGAGTCAATCTTGCTGCGATTAATTATCATTTTAGCAATAAACAAAATCTTTATTATGAAGTTTTGCGAAGTGGATTTAATCAATTTACCGAGCAGTTAAAAAAAATTGCGAGCAAATCAAAATCGACGACGGACTTTAGTGTTAATCTTTACCGTGCTTGGATAAAAAATGGGCCTCGTCTCATTAATAATTTTAAAGTGCTTCTGACGAATTTACCTATGCCAGACGATCTTATCAAAAAAGATAATGCGGGGCCACCTGGCGCAGAATACATTCAAGAAAGACTTGAGCAAGAGTTGGGATTTAAATTAAAGGAAGAGGATGCTCTTTGGGCGTCGCGAGTGATATTTACTTATGTCACTCATACGGCGCTCATGGCTTCCACACATTTTGGAAAGCAAAATTGTTGTGATGCTTTTGCTCAAAAATCCGTGGAAAAGTCCATTGATCGTCTTATTCGCTCTGTCGTTAATGAACTGAAATCAACGCGCTAAATAATTTTCTAAAAGTATATTGCTGTAACGACAAGAACCCATCCATTTTGCCGCTTGTTTCAGAGATCTTTCTCGGGCTTTTTTGACTTCTTCAAAACTGCTGTCCTCACACTCAAGGTGAGACCAATCACTTGCTACAATGGATCTAAAATTAGCGGAAGAATGTTTAAGAATAAGTCTTGTTTTAAAGCGATAGTTCTCATCAGACTCATTAAAACAACGAATTTTGGCAATAAGACTTTTTTCGATATTTGTTTTCTTTTCGAGCTTAAAATACTCTTTAACATCTTGGGGCAATGTTTTTACAACCGTGTAACCCTTTAAAGGATTTTTTAAAATACCAAGATTATCTAAGATAATACAATTATTTGCGAAGAGAGATGAATTAAGTAAGAGAAAAAATAAAAAAAATTTGTTCATATCAAGAGATAGTAAAATAAGTTTTTTTTTTAGCAAACGAGGTATGTCATTATTACAGGGTAAGAAGAAAGTTTTCAATGATTTCAAAATCTTTTGCTTGGGTTTTTTCGAAAAAAAAATGAGAAAACGCTAAATGAACTTCCTCTTTACAATTTAAAAGGGAAATCAATTGATTGGTTTGCTCTGTATTCATAATGGATTTTAAGTAAATGAGGGTATGCGCCCAATGGGTATTCATATCACTGACGAGATATTCAAATCTTGTTTTCATCTCTCCTGTTTCACAGAAATCAAAAAATTGTTGAAGGTATAAATAATAGAGAAATTTAAAGGTACTGACTTGAATTTGGTAGCTCTTGGAATCAGCTAAAAAATTATGGGCATGTTCGAGATCGTGAAGTAAAAAATAAAAAGCATTTTTTTTACCTAGAACATTATTTTTTCTTTGATGATCTTCAAAAAGAAGCGTGGCAACACGTTTGCCATCAGCTTGTTTTTTGAGCAAGCTTTGAGCACTAAAAATAGCAGGAGATATTTCAATGGGCCAATCATTAAAAAGAATGTGCGAGAGAGCTTCTTGAGCTTTTTCTTTTATGCCTGAAAATTTATAGTTTTTAAGGATTAATTTAAAATCAAGAGTGTTTTTTAGCAGATCATCATTATTTATTTTTTCAAATTGCGATGATTTTCTTTGAATTTGACAGTTGTTTTCACAAAGACCGTAAATAAAATATTGTTGCAACACCTGATAGCCCGAAAGCTCTCTTTGTTGCCACTTTTTTTTTAGATCGCAAAAAAGATCATGAAATGGGGCATTTGTCGCCCCATCTGTGATTAAAATAAAAAACTTCCCGTGACACCAAGATCAAAAAATTTCACATCGGTGCTATTAATTTGGGTCATCGTGTAATTGCTATCAATTCCCACGGTGAAACGTTCTCCTATTGGAAAATTATAACCAAGACCGACTCCATAAAGAAAGCCGGTTTCGCGATTGCTGTTTGTTTTGGCGCTGGCAATACCTAAACGAGGTCCCATATATAAGCTGCCATAACCATCAAGGTGATAGTTGAGTTCAGAAAGAATATTAAAAAAACTCGCCTTAAGATTATTTTCAGAATCAGAGTGAGTTTGAAATCCACCAGCTAAACTAAAATTTTTATGAAGTTGTGCTCCTAATTTTAATCCATAAGAAGGAACGAGTCCTCCGTAAATATTAGTGCCGTTAAAGGCATCGCTAGAAACGGTTGTAGCGCTGAGGTTGGCGCGAATAAAACCATGTTTTTTTTCAAATGCTAAAGTATTAAAAGCCATTAATAGTAAAGAAAAAAGTGCAATTTTTTTCATATAATCTCCTTGTAAAGCATCTATTTACCTAAAATAAATTAAAAATGAAAATGCGGCGCGCAATTAATAGACAATTCCTGTCAGCTAAAGCAGAATATTCTCTATGAGACTATTAAGACTACATTTACAAGGATTTAAATCCTTTAAAGATCGTACCACAATACATTTTGATAAAGGGATTACCGGCATTGTCGGACCCAATGGATGTGGGAAATCAAATATCGTAGATGCTCTTTTTTGGGTTATGGGCGAGCAGTCAGCAAAGCATCTTCGTGGTAAAAAAATGAATGATCTTATTTTTGCTGGCTCAGATAAATATAAGCCCGCCACTTTTGCAGAAGTTACTCTCGTTTTAGCCAACGATAATCTTAAGCCGATTCATATAAATGATCAGGTATGTAAGCCCTCGGAAATTCAAATTACCAGAAAACTTTATAGCAATTCAGAAACGGAGTATCGTCTTAATTCACAACCTTGTCGCTTAAAAGATATTCATGAAGTTTTCATGGATACGGGAGCTGGAGCAAAGTCTTATTCAATTATTGCGCAGGGAGAGATCAATCGCCTTGTTCAATCAAAACCAGAAGAACGAAGAGTGATGATTGAAGAGGTTGCTGGGATTACCAAATTTAAACTTCGCAAAAAAGAATCTCTTAAAAAAATTGAAAAGACCCAAGAAAATCTATCGCGCTTGGAAGACTTACGAGTTGAAGTAAATAAACAGTTAAAAAATTTAGAGAAGCAGTCGGAGAAAGCTGCCAGAGCAAGAGATCTTAAAGAAAAAGTAAAACGTCATGATCTTAATGTTGAATCAAATAAAGAGCATGATTATTTAGTTGAATTTATCTCTATTGAGGATCGCTTTAAGCAAGTTACCGAGAGTAGAGATCATCTGCTCACACTAAAAAAAGAATTAGAGATTTCATTGCAAGAAGAACAAAGACAAAAAGAAGAGCTTAAAGAAGACTTAGAGATTAAAGAAAAGTCTTATATGGAAGGTGCTAAAAAATTAGCAACCTATGAAGAAAAAAATAAATCACTCGAACATTATATTGTCGATAAAGAAACCAGAGTTGAATCCTTGAAACAAGAGCTAGAGGAGTTGGAAGGACTTATTGCCCAGAGATCCTTAAAGCTTGAGGAGTTGCAGAATAGTTTTACAACATTTTCACTAGGCAAAGTCAGTGAAGAGACGACACAGGAAGCTCTTTTACTTAAAGATGAGAAAGAGAAAAACTATTTAGAGAGTCGAGATTCTTTTAAAAATGCAGATGAACTTAAAAAAAG
Organism: uncultured Bacteriovoracaceae bacterium; assembly: GCA_964416605.1. Taxonomy (GTDB): domain Bacteria; phylum Bdellovibrionota; class Bacteriovoracia; order Bacteriovoracales; family Bacteriovoracaceae; genus CAYQEW01. Next base: position 5,434 of record CAYQEW010000104.1, read on the forward strand.
TTTAAATCAAGAACTTGAAGAAGTTGAAAAAAATCTTTTTAAATTATCCCATCAGCGAGATGAGCTATCTCTTAAAATTCAAAATAGTATTGAAGAAATTGAAAGCCAAGAAAAAACTCAAAGTGAAATCTTTGAGAATGCTCTCAATGAAAAGAATAAATTTTTATCATTGAATGATATTTATGAGAATGCACTTGCAAACTATGAGTCACTAGAAAGCAAGAAAAAAGATATTCAACTCACACTTTTGGATATTGAAAAAGAGGAACGTCTTCAGAGTAAAAATATAATGACTTTAGAAAATGAGATAAAGGTCAATGAAGTTCTTTTATCTCAATTGCAGGCACAAAATAGTGCGATTGATTTTACTCAAAACCATAGCAGCTTATATCAGGTTGTCTCTTCCCTTATTGAAGTAGAAGATCGTTATATTAAGCCAGTTGAGATTATGCTAGGGCACTACTTTTCTCAAATTATTTCTCTTGATAAAAATTATAGTGATGCTGAGAAATGGTTAGAAGACCACCGCGCAGGCCTTCAGTTTTTAAAAATTGATG
>CAYQEW010000105.1:0-3909 GCA_964416605.1 uncultured Bacteriovoracaceae bacterium
CAACCATTGTGTGGAATCGGGCTATTATCCGCAACAGAAGTCACTCTGATGCCGAGAGAAAGAAGTGCTCTAATCGCATTTTCTCTTCCTGCACCTGGGCCATTTACCTTCACATCAACAGAATTAATTCCATGTTCTTGAGCTTTTTTACCAGCTTCAGCTGAAGCAACTTGCGCAGCAAATGGAGTAGATTTTTTAGAACCTCTAAATCCTAATGCCCCTGCACTTGCCCAACAGATAGCTTTTCCAGCATTATCAGTAATCGTTACAATTGTATTATTGAACGACGCTTGAATATGACAGATTCCATGGGGAATATTTTTTTTAACTTTCTTTTTTACTGGTTGTTTGCTCATAAATAAAATTCCTAATTATTATTTCATTGCCTTAATTGATTTTTTACCTGCAATCGCCACAGACTTACCTTTTCTCGTGCGTGCATTTGTATGAGTTCTCTGACCTCTTACAGGAAGGTTTTTTCTATGACGAATACCTCTGTAACAGCCCAAATCTTTTAATCTTTTAATATTAAGACCGATCTCACGACGAAGATCTCCCTCAACGGTATAAGACTCAAGAGCTTTTCTGATCTCTTGTACTTCTTCTTCTGTAACATCATTTGATTTTTTTTCTAAATCAACTTTTGCTGCATTGAGAACATCTACTGCCACTTTCGGACCCACTCCATAAAGATAACATAAAGCAATTTTCATCGCTTTATTTCTAGGAAGATCCACACCAAGAATTCTTGCCATAATTTACTCCGTTTTAACCTTGCTTTTGCTTATGTCTAGGGTTTTTCTTGCATATAACTCGAAGAACACCTTTGCGTTTTACTACTTTACAGTCTTTGCAAATTTTTTTTACAGACGATCTAACCTTCATACCGGCACCCTCATTATTAATATCAACGTTTATTATAATAAAAAATTAAATTGCAGTAGGTCTATATATATGAGAAATACTTGGTTAGCAAGAACAAACACAAAATAATGGAATTATTTTATAACTTGTTTTATCTGCTCAAATATATCCTCAATTGAACCTAAGGCATTTATTTTTACTAATTTCTTTTTACCTTCAAAATAATCTAAAACCGCTTGCGTCTCACTGGCAAAAATCTGCATTCTATCTTTTATGACTTCTGCAGTATCATCTTTGCGGTGAATAATTTTAGTCGATCCGCATACATCACAAGTTCCCTCTTGCTTAAGAGGCTTATGAATCAAATTATAGATTTCTCCACAATTCTCGCATATTCTGCGAACTGCCAAACGATCTACTAACTCATCTACTTTAAGTTCAAAATAAATTACTTTGTAATCTCTTGAGCCTAAAACTTTATCTACCAAAAATTCTGCCTGAGCAATATTTCTTGGATATCCATCAAAAATATAAGAGCCATTATCGAGATCAAGGTTTGTCAAAAGTTCGCCAACGATACTGTCTGGAACTAAGAGTCCTTTGGCCATGAAGTCTTGTGCTTTTAAGCCGATCTCAGATTTTTTCGCCATTTCTTCTCTAAGCAAATTTCCTGTAGAAATATGCTTAAAGGAAAATTCTTTCACTAATTTACTGGACTGAGTCCCTTTTCCTGAGCCCGGAGCTCCAATAAAAATAACGTGCGAAGAACTCATTAAAATTTCCTAGCACCTTTGTACTTGCCTCTCGATTTATACGCTCTGTCAAAATTTTGAGAGATCATAAAGCCTTCCACTTGAGCCATTGTATCTATCGCCACCCCAACTAAAATCAGAAGTGAAGTTCCACCAAAATAAAAAGGTGTTCCAAATTTTTGAATCAAGATAGTAGGAAGAATACAAAGTGCTGCCAAATAAATAGCACCCACTAATGTCAAACGAGAAACGATAAAATTAAGAAATTCAGCTGTTTTATCACCTGGTCTAATTCCCGGAATAAACCCACCATTTTTCTTCATATTTTCAGAAATATCACCCGTTTTAAACTGGATAGTTGAATAAAAATAAGCAAAGAAAATAATCAAACCCACAAATAAAATATTATAGAGCATCTGACCTGGAGCCATAGCACTAATAATCGTATTGAGTATTTCATTATTCTTAAAGAACGGAAATTGCTTTAATGTATAAGGAAAGCTCATTAAGGCAGAAGCAAAAATCGGCGGCATAACACCAGAAATATTTACTTTTATCGGAATATGCGAAGATTGTCCGCCGTAAACGCGGTTATTCACAACACGTTTAGCGTATTGAACTGGCACTTTGCGATAAGCTCTTTCCACAAAAATAATAATCCAGAAAGCTGCTAGCATCACAACTCCAATAAGAAGGATATGCCAAAGTTGAAGCTCTCCAGATTTATAAAGCTCATATGTTGAACTAATACCTTTTGGAATTCCTGCGGCAATACCAGCAAAAATAATAAGAGAAATACCGTTACCGATACCTCTTTCTGTGATTTGCTCGCCCATCCACATAATAAACATTGTTCCAGCTGTAAGCGTAATCATCGTCATCAATCTAAAAGACCAACCCGCTTCCAAAACAACACTAACTCCCGAGTTCGGACTCACCGAATTTTCTAAGCCCACCGAAAGCATAAAACCTTGGATAGCACATAGAAGAATTGTTAAATAGCGAGACCACTGTTGAATTTTTTTATGACCTTCTGATTCTTTTTGCATTTCTCCAATTGTCGGAAAAGAAATAGCAAGAAGTGAGAAGATAATAGAAGATGTAATATAAGGCATGATACCCAAAGCAAGAACAGAGAAACGTTGTAAAGCTCCTCCGTTAAACTTATCGAGTATTCCAAAGAAAGACTGGCTATTGCTATCAAAAAGAGATTTTAAAGCCTCTGTATCAACTCCTGGAGTAGGAACTTGAGTTGCTAAACGATAAACCGCCAGCATGAACAGAGTGAATAGAATTCTTTTCCATAAATCTTGAATCTTTCCTTGAACTTCAGACATAGAACTATTCCTTTACTTCTTCAATTTTAGATCCAGATTTAGCAATCATTTCTTTTGCTGTTTCTGAAAATTTCTCGATACCTTTAAAAGTAAAAGCTTTTGTAATTTCACCCTTGCCTAAAATCTTAATAGAAAGTCTTTTATTTTTTCCAGCAAGAAGGCCATTGGCGATAAGAGATTCTCTATCAACAACCGCACCTGCTTCAAACTTATCGTTGATCAATTGTAGATTGATAACCGCAAATTCTTTTTTGAATGGAGCGTTGGAAAAACCAACTTTTGGAAGTCTTCTATACATAGGCATTTGCCCACCTTCAAAACCTAAACGGATACCGCCACCTGCACGAGCTTTTTGCCCTTTGTGACCTTTACCTGCTTGAGTTCCTTGGCCTGAACCCTGACCACGACCAATTCTTTTATTATCGCGAGTCGTTCCTGGAGTACTTTGTAAATTATTGAGCTTTAACATAAATCTGTCCTTATAAAATTATTTTTGTTCTTCAACTGTAACCATCGTAATGACTTTTTTAATCATTCCTCTTACAGCTGGAGTATTTTCTAAAACTTTGAAGCTTCCTGGTCTTTTTAATCCAAGCCCTTTTACGTGAGCTTTGATTTTTTCAGTACAAGCTACGGTACTTTTTTTAAGTGTTACTTTAATTGTTTTTGCAGCCATAAAATTTCCTAATTATTTAATTCTTATTTTTTTAATATCAATATCTCTTACTGATGCCACTTTTGAAGCCGAACGAAGTTGTTCAAGTGCTTTAAATGTAGCCTTTACAACGTTGTGCGGATTATTTCCTCTCAGTGATTTCGTCAAAACATTTTCAATTCCAGCTAGTTCTAAAATTGTACGACAAGCTCCTGCAGCTTTAATCCCCGTACCTTTTGAAGCAGGTTTGAATAAAATTTTTCCCGCATCAAATTCACCTAACACAAGGTGAGGTATTGTT
>CAYQEW010000105.1:3919-5988 GCA_964416605.1 uncultured Bacteriovoracaceae bacterium
CGTGCTCTATTGGAACTTTAATCATATGTTTTTGTGCTTTTTGAACACCTTTTCTAATAGCATCTGGTACTTCTTTTGCTTTACCAAGACCAAATCCTACGCGACCTTTTTTATCACCTACAACAATCAGAGCTGCGAAAGAAAATCTTCTACCACCCTTAACAACTTTTGCAACACGATTAACGGCAACAACTCTTTCTTCTGTGTCCATCACTGGCGCATCAGCAGCTTTTGTCTCCACTTTTTTTCTTCTAGCTCTTTGCTCGTTTGTCGATCCAGCTTCAGCTTCAACAGATGTTGTTTGTTCAGCATTAGCAGGGCTAGCAGCTTTTTTAGGTTTTTTGGTTTTATCAGCTTTTGTGTTGTTTTCGCTCATCTAATTATTCCTTTAAAAAATTAAAACTTAATTCCGTGCTCTCTAATTGAGTCCGCTAACGTTGCAATAACACCTGTGTACAATTGTCCATTTCTATCAAAAACAATTGTCTCAATTTTGTGTTCTTTTAGTTTTTCAGCAACAGCTTTCCCAACTTTAACTGCTTCAGTTTTATTGTTACCTTCAGCAGCTTTATTTTTACCAAATGTTTGCACTGAAAACAAAGTTTTTCCAGCGACATCATCAATAACTTGGATGAACAAATTCTTGTTTGAACTTGAAGCACAAAGTCTTGGACGCTCAGCTGTACCACTGATTTTATTTCTAATAGTCAGCTTTCTGCGATAAATCTTGCGAGCTCTATCACTATGAATTTTTCCAATATACTTTCTCATAATATTACCTTCTTCTTAATTATTTACCTGAAGTTTTACCGGCTTTACGGATAATTGTTTCAGTCGCGTACTTAATACCTTTTCCTTTATATGGCTCAGGTGGTCTGAAACCGCGAATCTTAGCGCAAACAAGTCCCACTAATTCTTTATCGCATCCAGATACGTCGATAGAGTTTTTATCAGCAACTGCTGTAATGCCTTTTGGCAGTTTAAAATCAATTGGGTGAGAGTAACCAAGGTTTAATGTAAGAACATCGCCTGCGACAGCTGCTCTATAACCTACTCCGGTAAACTCAAGTCTTTTTGTAAAACCCGTAGAAACACCTGTTACCATATTACCGATAAGTGTTCTTGTTAATCCCCAAGCAGCTCTCGCTCCTCTTGAATTATCAGCTGGTTCAACTTTTAAAACGCCACTATCTTGAGTTACTTTCACTAAATCAAGTGATTTATAAGTGAGTTCGCCCTTCGGGCCTTTTACATTAACAACATTACCTTCGATTTTTACTGTAACTTTATCTGGTAATGATACTGGTACTTTTCCAATACGTGACATATATAACTCCTACCAAACATTGCAGAGAATTTCTCCGCCTGCTTTAATTGCTTTTGCTTTTCTTGATGAAATAATTCCCTTAGAAGTTGAAACGATGGAAACACCGAGACCACTTAAAACGCGTGGAAGATCATCATATCCTTTATAGATTCTAAGACCTGGCTTAGAAACTCTTTGAACACCTTGAATCGCGCCATCTTTTAACGTGATTCTTAGATCAAGATGATTATCTGTTTTTGGCACAATTTTAAAAGATTTAATAAATCCTTCTTCTTTTAAAACGCGACAAATATTTGCCTTAATTTTACTTGCTGGCATGTCAACTTTAGTGTGTCCAGCCATTACACCATTTCTAATTCTTGTTAGCATGTCTGCTATTGGATCTGTCATCATATATCTATTCTCCTACCAGCTAGCCTTAGTGACACCTGGGATCATCCCTTCGTTCGCTAATTCTCTAAATTTAATTCTTGAAATTCCAAACTTGCGGTAACAACCTCTTCCGCGACCAGTGAGAGCACATCTATTTCTTACTCTTACCACTGAACTGCTTCTTGGCATTTTTTGTAATTTTCTAAAAGCTAGATCTCTTTCTTCATCTGTTAATTTTTGATCAACGGATGCTTTTCTTAGTTCTGCTCTTTTGCTTCCTAATTTAAGAAACATTTTTTTCTTTCTTTCTGCTTTAATAACAGTGCTCAGTTTAGCCATAGAAGTTCCCTCTTATTTTTTAGTCTTGTCA
>CAYQEW010000106.1:0-5980 GCA_964416605.1 uncultured Bacteriovoracaceae bacterium
TTTGTAACATGATTTTATAAAAAAATCTTTGATAGTGATCAGGAAAATCATCGAGTAGTTTCTTATAAGAATGTAATTTTTGATCTTCACCGTGAATGAGCAGTAAGCACTCTGCAAGTTTCGCTAAATTCCACTGCATGATCACGGGTTGATTGGAATAAGCATATCTTCCTCTATGATCAATAGAGCTAAAAACTTTACTGTAATGAAAATCATCCATAAAAGCACAGGGGCCGTAATCAATTGTTTCGCCACAAATAAGAGTGTTGTCCGTATTCATCACGCCGTGAATAAATCCAACACTCATCCACTGCGCAATCAGTTTGGCTTGTTTCATCATGACTTTTTCAAAGAGGGAGTAGTATCGATCAGTGTTTTGGGTGATTTCGCCAAAATGGCGAGTGATGACGTAATCGGCTAGAATTTGCAGGGCTTCATGATTTTTTTGAGCAGCGAAATATTCAAACGTTCCGATGCGAATATGACTTGAGGCCATTCGGGTAAGAATTCCTCCGGGTAAGATTTTTTCTCTTCGTACCGTTTCTCCAGTACTCACCATGGCAAGACTGCGAGTGGTTGGTATATGCATGGCAAACATCGCCTCAGACACAATATATTCTCGCAGGACAGGCCCAAGAGCGGACCTTCCATCGCCATTTCTGGAAAACTGAGTTGGGCCCGAACCTTTAAGCTGGATATCCCATCGACTTCCCAAGTGGTCTTTTATCTCTCCCAGTAGATGAGCCCTTCCATCTCCTAGTTGGGGCACAAAATGACCGAACTGATGACCCGCATAGGCTTGAGCTATAGGAGATGAGCCTTTTAATATTTCATTTCCACTGAGAAAATTTTCCCAAGGTTTATGCTCTTCTTTAAGTTCTTCAAGATGTAATTCTTTTATCATTCTCTCATTTATTTTGATCAGTTTGGGATTTTCCACATGAGTGGGATTGATAGCCTGATAGAAATAAGAGGGAAGATTTTTATAGGTGTTAATGAATAAAGTCATTGTTTGATTGCCGTAAAATATTTTGAAAGTAGCTTGAAGCTCGATTTTATCTTGGTAAAGCCCGTTTTAACTAAAGCAGTTTCCACATTCCATAAAGTATAATTTTTATAAAAAGGTTCGTGATAGTCTTTGGGGAATTGTTCTAGAATTGGATTCAGAATAGGAGCATCATTTCTTTGCAGAGAATCACATATTCCTAGTACTCCATTTTTTTTGAGCACTCGAAAAGACTCTTTTAAAACTTTTTCTCTTATGGTGGTTGGTATTTCGTGAAAAAGATAAACACTAAAAACAAGATCAAAACTATTGTCTTGAAAAGGCAGAGATTCGGCAGGTGTTGTTATAAATTTAGTAGATGGTTTTTTTATTTTTTTCTTGGCAACATTTAAATATTCTGAGGAGATATCAGAGAGTATGTATTCTGAATAGGCAAAGCTTTGCAAGAAATCTTTTGAAGCCGCTCCTGTTCCAGCAGCGAGCTCAAGAATGCGAAGGTTTTTTTTCTTTTTTAATTGAGCCTTGATGTCTTCAATCAACAGTCTTCGCATTGCCGCAGCTGTTCCAGAGAAAAGAATTTCCACTTGTTGTTCATAAAGCTTGGCAGAATATTCAGAAAAATATCCGCCCGTTTGAAAATGAAAATTGCGTTTTATATAATCAGGTTTACTCGTCAGGGCAGGTAAATCATCATGGATATTATTTTTGCGGCGATAAGAAACACGCAAAGAATCGAGAAGAACCAAGGGAAGGTATTTTAGATGATCAGCAATATCGCTAATGGTCACTTCACTGGGTCCATAAATTTGGGTAGCCGTATTGTGTGCATCAAGAGCATGGAGGCTCAACACCTCTTCCTTTAAATAATTCATGATCTCTTTTCGTTTTTCTTGGTGAGGAGCTTTGACCCATGGAGAAAACATTTGAGAAAGCGCTAGAAGAGATTTGTATTCCCATGTATGAAGGATTGTTTTAGCGAGGTTAAGAGACTTTGTGACTTGATAGTTTTTTGTTTTCATGTTTTTTATTGTGCCATATTTTCTTCTTGTCTGGATAGAACACTTTTAGAACACCGAAAGCTTGAAACATTGATGAATAGGGATTGGTTATGATAATGGCGGAGACGGAGGGGTTCGAACCCTCGGTACGTTGCCGCACATACGCTTTCCAAGCGTACACCTTCGACCACTCGGTCACGTCTCCACAGAAAAATTTAAACTATTATGATCTAAATATTAAGCTATGTAAATTTTAATAAAAAGATGAGAAAGTAGAGCAATATGATAAGCTCGTTTGTTTTAATTATCGGTGCCTTTTTCACCTCTGCTTTTTCCGCATTGGTTGGTCTTGCTGGAGGCACCGTTCTTTTGTCCTTGATGACCTTTTTTTTTCAGCATCATGAGCTTATTCCTCTTCATGGTGCGACTCAAGTTTTTAGCAATGTTTCTCGCACTTATTTGCTTCGTCATTATGTAAATAAAAAAATATTTTTTTATTTTTTAATGGGTGTTCCGCTTGGCGTTTTTTTTGGCATTACTCTTCTTAAAAATTTTAAGATTGAGAATTATGCCCACATGCTTATTGTTGCTCTTATTTTTTACACTCTTTTTAAACCTAAAAATCTTCCTCCCATTAAAATTCCTATTCCGGCTTTCTTTTTATTAGGAATGATTACTTCTTTACTTGGGCTTCTCATTGGTGCGGTGGGACCCTTTCAGGCACCTTTTTATTTGCGAGATGATTTAAATAAGAATGAAGTGGTGGCTACACAAGCGGCAACTCAAACGATTGTCCATTTTTGCAAAATACCTTCCTTTCTTTATTTAGGTTTTAATTATAAAAATTATTGGCTACTGATTCTTGGTTTGGCTATTGCGGCAACGCTAGGCTCTGATTTTGGTGTTAAAAAACTTAAATTGGTTTCAGAGGAAAAATTTAAATTACTTTTTAAAATAGTATTATTTATTTCTGCGCTTCGTTTGTTATACCATTTATAAAATCAAGTTTCCGGCAGGCAAATGAGGTGAGGACTCGAGGCGTGCTTTTTGCACGTCGCAGACGACGAATCCGAAATTTAACGAACCGGAAATTGTTTTTATAAATTGGTATGTTTAAAATCGTTTTTCCTTAAAAAAAACGCGAAAGAATTTGCGAGCATTTATAATGCTCCACTCCTCCCATAATCTCAAATTGATGATTGAGTCTTTTATCTTTGTTGACGGTTTGCCCCAAACTCAAAGCACCGCCTTTTTTATCGTAGGCACCAAAAACAACTCGCTTGAGACGTGCTTGAGATATTGCTCCCATGCACATAAGGCAAGGCTCGAGAGTCACATAAAGAGTGCAGTCCGTGAGTCTCCAATTTTTGCTCTGTTTGCATGCTTCTTGAATAGCCAGACATTCACAGTGGCCCAGTGGATTATGGTTTTTTTCTTTTTCATTAAAAGCACTTGCCAGAATTTTGCCTGCACTATCAATAATCACTGCACCCACAGGGACTTCGTCTATCTTATACGCTTGTTCCGCTTGAGCTAGGGCTAGATTCATAAACCAAAAATCATTTTTCATTCACTAGCTTCCTTGTAAAGCTCTAGCGTTTTTTGGGTGCGAGTTTTATAATCAATAATATGATGTGAGTAACCAGCGATTTCTTTACCGCTTAAAATTTCTTTCGCACTCACGTTTTTTAATTCAGGGATGTATTTTTTTATATAGAGAGTATTTTCATCGAAACGTTTTGCCTGACTATAGGGATTAAAAATTCTAAAGTACGGTTGCGCATCATAACCAGTGGAGGCGCACCATTGCCAACCTCCATTGTTGGGAGCGAGATCACCATCTAAAAGCATGCGCATAAAATAACGCTCGCCCCAGCGCCAGTCGATATGAAGATTTTTCACCAAAAAACTGGCGACCACCATACGAACTCGATTATGCATAAAACCCGTTTGCTTAAGTTCGCGCATCCCCGCATCCACAAGGGGGAAGCCGGTTTCACCTTGTTTCCATTTTTCCCAAAGCTCTAAATTATTATCCCATTTAATGTTTTTATATTTTAAGATGCAGGCTTCATGCTCAATGCGAGGATTATGATAAAGCGAGTGGTAATAAAACTCGCGCCAAATAAGTTCGCTCAGAAAAATATTTTTAGCGGCGCTCAAATCACTTTGATTTAAGTGGAAAGCATCAATGATCTGTGCGGTGGTCAGGGAGCCATTTTTAATATATTTGGCAAATTGACTGGTTCCTTCAAGCTCGGGAAAATCTCTACTTTTGTCATAATTTTCAATTTTTACTTGAAAGCTTGTCAGAATATTTTCATTAAAAAAACAATAGGACTCTGCAATATCTAGTTTTACTTTATTGTCACTCAGCCAAACATTAAGAGAAGCAAGATTAAATGCAGTTGTGTTGAGAGCCACGGGAGAAAAAGAAGAAATTTTTTTAGGGAGGCAACGTTCTTTTAAGTTTTTATCGAAAAAAGCATTGAGCCAATTTTTTTTAAAAGCGGTAAAGACTTTATAGGGCTCATTTAGGCCATTTTTAATTTCCCAGGGCTCAATAATGAGGTGATGGCGAAATGTTTTAAAAGGAATATTTTCTTGTTCTAAAAATTGAATGACTTGCTGATCGCGTTTTCTGGCAAAAGGTTCATAATCTCTATTCCAAGTAATAAGATTGGGTTTTTTTTCACAAAAGATTTGAGGAAATCCATTGTGGGCATTGATGTTAAAAATAAGTAATTTGCCACCCAGCATTTCCATTTTCCTTTGGAGATTTTGCAGAGTATTGAGGAAAAAATGAAAACGTCGTGCGCTAAAATCTGGTCTCGCTAAAAACTCTTGATCAAAGAAAAAAACGCCGATGACTCGACCCTCATTATGGATAATATTCTCCATAAGGGCTTCGTTATCATCAAGATTCAAATCTCTTCTAAACCAGTGAATTCCATAAGAGTGGCTAGTATTCATGGAGAAAAATAACCTTTGTTATGATTGACAAGACGAAGGCTATTTTTTATAAGATAAGTTCTTCTTTTGCAACTGTAGCTTAGCTGGATAGAGCATCTGACTACGAATCAGAAGGTCGCACGTTCGAATCGTGCCAGTTGCGCCATTTTTTATGGTTCTTCTCGATTCATGGTGGGTCCCACCAAATAAGCTTTTAACTGCAAGCACTTAGAACTCGCAACCGATAATTGTTAGGGTTCTTATATCCGTAGGCGCGCCTCCTGACAAGAGATGCCTTGTTATTAAAGCCCTCTAATCGAGCATTTGTCAGCCTTGAAGGAAAATAATTTAAGACCTCTTCTTTCCAATAATTTAATGTATTTCCTAGTCTTTTTAGCTCAGGATAAACCGAGTTTTTAAAACGCATAATCATCTTCTCAATACAGTAAGTCGCTCGTTTGTACCCTTTTACATTGTAGAAAGATTGTATCGCTTCTTTGGCATGATAAAGGGCATTTAATTTGGGATATCGTTCTAAAAATTTAAGCAGAGCTTTGCGATCAAAATAATCAAGACGTTTTGAATTGCACAAAATAAGTGATCTCGATCTTTTGTCTGCATTGGTGCCTGTAATGACTCTTCTCTCTTTCATAATGGAAGGACTAAGAAGTCTTAGAACATGGAATTTATCTGCTACGATTTTTGCTTGAGGAAAAAAATCTTTTACCCAGCTTCGATAAGGATCACACATATCCATTGTGACATATTGAACGTTTTCTCGCCCAGGGATATGCCCCAGTTGAGCTGTAAGTATTTCTTTTGATTTGCCAAATGCCATTTCCATGAGTTTTTTATTTGATTGATTCACAATCATGGAAACAAATACTTTGCGATGATTATTTTTATCTTTGCCAAAGCCGTGTTCATCAATTCCAATTTTTTGTGGCCATGGGTAGGAGTTATTTTTTCTTCTTTTTAATTCTAACTGTTCATAGAGTGCGCGGTAGACAAAATCAGAAGATAC
>CAYQEW010000107.1:0-5976 GCA_964416605.1 uncultured Bacteriovoracaceae bacterium
TCTTCTGTTAATCCAAGCCCTGCTGAATTAGTCAGTGAAGTCCCATGAGTATGTTGATAGAACTGAGTCGCAATAACCTTGAACTGGCCCAAAAGTTGTGAGATCACAAGTTCTTGTTTTTCTGGTGTTAAATCCGTATCGAGAAGATTCGGATTAAAAGCACTGAGAGCCGTTGTCATTGAAGACATCACCGCCATCGGATGAGTATTTTTAGGAAATTGTTTTAATATATTAGTTAAGCCTTCTGGAAGTTGTGACTCCGCTGCAATTTTTTTCTCAAAAGTACCCAATTGTAAAGCAGTTGGAAGCTCTCCATAAATTAAAAGATAAGCAACTTCGGCAAATGTTGATTTTTCACTTAATTCTTCGATTGAGTAGCCTCTATAACGAAGAATTCCTAAATCTCCATCAATAAAAGTAACTGCTGACTGACAAGCTCCGGTGTTCATATATCCAGGATCTAACGTCACTGCTCCCGTTGAAGATCGCAGCGCAGAAATATCAACGCCCACTTCCCCTTCGCTTCCAACAATGACTGGCATTTCTATTTTTTTATCGCCTAGAATAAATTCTGCTTTCGTTAGCATTTGGGTGCTCCTTCTCATTTTTAATTAATCGCTATGAATATAGTCTTTTTTTTAGTATTTTTCTAGCTCATTAATCGCAATTTTTAAGAGAAACTATGAAATACCCTTCCCCTTTAATCTCGGGAACTATTATTAAGCGCTACAAAAGGTTTCTTGCAGATATTATTCTTGAAGATGGCACAGAAATTACCGCTTATGTCCCCAATACTGGTTCCATGATCAGTTGTTGGGAAAAAGGAAATCAAGTAAAATTGAGTCATCACACCTCGACTAAGCGTAAATACGCCTACACTCTTGAGCTTATCTATAACTCGCAAACTTGGATCAATATCAACACCTCTCTAAGTAGTCTTATTGTCCATGAGATGCTTTCACAAAAAATGCTTCCCAGTCTTCCTGACTATGATGAAATTTTTTTAGAACAGACCTACCAAGATTCCCGCTTTGATTTCCTTTTAACTCATTCTTGCAATCAATATTTCCTCGAAGTAAAAAGCGTCACTTTTGCCCAAGAAGAAAAAGCTCTTTTCCCAGATGCTGTCTCTCTGAGAGCAAGAAAACATTTAAAAACCCTCATCGAACTCAAAGAAAAGGGAAACCACAGCGTTCTTCTTTTTCTCGTGCAAAGAAATGATGTTCACTCATTTTCGCCAGCTCAAAATATTGACCCCATCTACGCAAAAGATCTTGCCAAGGCAATCTCCATCGGCGTACAAGTTGTAGCAGTACAGGTTTTGGTTTCCCCCGAAGGTATTACCATGCAAAGAGAAATTCCCATTCACCTATGAAATATCTTTATCTGTACAAAGAGAAAGTATACTTTGCTCAAAAGACAATTCTGCATGAAAAAGATTTATTTCAAGGATATTACTTTTCCCATTTTTGTTTTTTATTTCAAGAACCAAAAGAACCTAATTCTTCTTGGATGACAATCTGGGAACTTCCTCCTATTCAAAAAGAGGAAGAGTCTTTACTCTGTAAGGCTTACGCATCTCTTTTTACTTTTATGCCTGGTGGCCTGGAAAGCAATATCCCTTGTGATTATCTCTACCTCGCACCACTTGAGATGGTCTTTTATGGAGGAAGTTTTAATCCTTGGCATCAAGGACATGCGCAATGTCTTGAGGCGCTCAAAGATATACCAAATGTCATCCTCATTCCTGATCATAATCCCCAAAAAGACCTCAAAACCAATGAGCATCCTTGGCAAAAGATGTGTGAACTCAAAAGGAAGAGTCGACATCCCTTTATTTATTCAGGCTTTATTGGATTAGAAAAAGCTAATCCGACTTATTTTTGGATAAAAAAAATAAAAGAAAAAAATCCTACTTGCTCTCTGAGTCTTCTCCTTGGAGCCGATAGTTTTAATAATATTCATACTTGGATTAACAATAAAGAGCTACTAGCTCTATTGGATCACCTTTACATAGTTGATAGGGGCATTGATATTTCGGCAAAACTGCACGATGTTTCCGAACATTTTCCTCATCTGAGTCTTCAGTACTTTCCCAATAACCCCTATAAAGAGCTTTCGTCGACTAAACTCCGTCAAGCTTTTTAGGTTTATAGGTTCTTTTGCTTTCCGAGCTAGACGCACCACCTATTTCTGCTTGAATTTGCTTTCCTCCTGGAATGTCTTTAATCACAGGCATTCCCACAATACTGACAGGGAAGGATTTTGAAATCATAAAAGAACTAGAAAAAGAAGTATGCTCACTACTTTTTTTATTTTCTCCTTTTATGGTATATCCCGATTCATTCACATCTACGGTATAGTTAACTTTATTGGACGTAGGTTTTATCTCAACAAGATAGTAGGATTTATTGTTTTCCGTTTTTGTAGATTCTTTTAACGTGAAATTATCATTGGTCGTAAGATAATTCTCCATCTTATCCATCATTGACTTCGACATCGAATTCATGAGGCTTTGAGCATATTCTGGTAAATCAAATGCTTCGATACGAAGATTAAAAAAAATAAGTGATACGAGTAATGCTTTTTTCATTTTCTCCTCCTAATATCAAATGTATAATTTATCAAAATGAAATTGAAAAGGATACTTTATGCCATTTTTAAAACTAATACTGATATTTCTCTCGGGCTTTATTTGGGCAAGCGAAGGAAATAAATATATTGGCCTCAATGCCCAAGTAATTGAACATCATTCCCATAAGTACCTCGCTCTTTCCTATGTGAATGCTCCTGATTGGCATACCTACTGGGTTAACCCTGGAGACACTGGTCTTGCTCCCATTCATAAATTTTACAATGATCAAGAAACTGAGATCAATTTATCTTCAGAAGAATTGCCTGTTCCACAAAAAATTGCACTCAACGAAACCTATGCCTATGGCTATGAAAATGCCTACTCATTTTTCTTTGAAATCCCTCAAAACATTCTAGATCAAATTCAAGAAAAAACATGGAAAATGTCGGCAAAAATTCTGATCTGTCATGACATATGCATTCCCGCAATCTTTGATCTCTCTTTTAATGGTATTTCCTTTAATATCAATGAAGGAAGTATTTCTCAAAGTATATCCCAAGAACAATTAAAACAAAGATTGCAAGAGCTACCCAAGAAAATCCCTTTTCCCTTAGAACTGGAAATGCTTTTAGTGAAAGGACGCGAAGAAAATAGTGTCGACCTTTACAGTATTCAAAAAAAGACTACCGTTATAAATGAAAATGAAAATCTCATTTTTCCCTATCCCAATACCTTGCTTTCATGGGGAAAAGAAAATCTCAAAAAAAGCCAAAATCAAAATCTATCGACAACATCAGCTCATTGGTCTGGAGAGTACCTAGAACCAGCGATTACATTTCCAATAAATGGAGTGTTTACTTCTCCTATTCTCTCTAAATTTCTTTATAAATCATCTAACGGATGGGTTGTCATCGAGAAGCAATTTGATCAATTTTACAATTCGATTCCCAATGATCTTCTCAAGGAAGAAGCTTCTTCTGAGAAGGCATCATCTCTTTACCTATTGCTACTCTTTGCCCTTTTGGGTGGTTTTATTCTTAATTTTATGCCCTGTGTACTTCCAGTCATTTCGCTTAAAATTATGAGTCTTATGAGTATTGCTCATGAAAATAAAAACACTATACGCAAACACAATTTATTTTATTCGCTGGGCATTATCCTCAGTTTTCTTCTTCTCGCAATTGTCGTTCATATTCTAAAAATTTCTGGTCAACAAATTGGATGGGGCTTCCAACTGCAATCGCCTCTTTTTGTTTTTACTTTAAGTGTTATTGTTTTTCTTATGAGTCTTAATTTATTTGGCCTTTTTGAACTCAGAGTTCCTTTCTCTTCAAAACTTGCCAATAAACCTCTTCGCAGTGGCTATGTCGGTGATTTCTTCTCTGGCATGCTCACCACTCTTTTATCTACTCCTTGCAGCGCTCCTTTTTTAGGCTCTGCCATCGGATTTGCTTTTTCTCATTCTATCCCAATGATTTATCTTATTTTCTTTTTTGTCGGAATTGGTCTGAGTTCTCCTTTTTTACTTGGCAGTCTTTTTCCTCTTGTTCTTCGCAAGCTACCTAAGCCAGGTGCTTGGATGCTCACCTTAAAATACCTTATGGGATTTGCCCTGCTTCTTACTTTTATTTGGCTACAAGACATTTTATTTGTCACAATTGATTATACCAATCATGGCTTAAGTATTGGCATTTTCATGCTGGCTCTTTTTGGTGTTGTCTTCTTTAATAAACACAAGCATTTCAAACTTTCATTGATCTTTGGAATCGTAGCTTTTATTGTACTCGTCACTTCCATTCGTTTTGAGTCAAACAACAAAGAACAGCTCAGCCAAAATAATCATTGGCAAAAATGGAGTGTTGAAAAACTCGATGAATTAAAAAATGATCATCAATGGGTTTTTATTGATTTTACAGCAAAGTGGTGTTTAACCTGTAAGGTGAATAAGAAAATCTTTTTAGACACCGATGGATTTTATAACTTTGCCAAACAAAATAAAGTGACCTTATTGCAAGGAGATTGGACAAAATATGATCCTCTTATTTCAAATTGGTTAAAAAAATACAGCGTGGCAGGTATACCTGCTTATTTTATCCAAGACCCACAAGGAAAAATTACTTATTTAGGTGAAACAGTGAGCTTAGAAAAACTAAAGAACCATATTACTCATGAGTAAACTTTCCTGAAATTTGCATAATTTCTTGGATAATTTGTTCTGGAGAGATATTCTGATAAAGCACTCTATAAAGTGCTTCAAAAATAGTTGTTCTAATCTGATATTTTTGAGCGATTAAATAAGCTGCCCTCGTCGTTTGATAGCCTTCCACAACATTGCGGCTAGAAGAAATAATCTTTTCAGGCGTTAATCCTTTGGCAATTTGCAATCCAAATAATTTATTTCTACTAATATCTCCCGTTGTCGTTAAAATTAAATCTCCCATACCACTTAATCCATAAAAGGTCTCAGGTCTTGCATTAAAGACAATTCCAAAACGAAGCATTTCTTGAATACCTCTTGTGATCATTGCCGCTCGTGTGTTGTGGTTATAACCAAGTCCCTCAATAATTCCTCCTGCAATGGCAAGAATATTTTTTAAAGCCCCTCCCAATAAAACACCTTTTATATCATAGGTCGGATATACCTTAAAAAAACGAGTTTCTAGCATTGGGCTCAGAAGAAGTAATGTCGATCTCGATTGCCCCGCTAAATTAACCAAGGTGAGTTGTTTATCTAAAATTTCTTTTGCAAAACTGGGCCCAGATAAAAAACAAATACTTTCTTTAAATTCTGGAAAAGAAGAAAAGAAAATATCATCGGGCATAAAAAGAGTTTCAGGATCTATTCCTTTAGTAAGAACCACCATCGGAATATTGCGCATTAAAAAAGATTTAAGTAGCTCAAAATTTTCGTGTAAAAATACTTTCAGTGCATTGGTAGGTAATCCAATAACAATAATTTCAATATCCTGTTTTCTGATATCTAGTTCATCCCAATTTAAAATAGGACGAATACAATCATCTAGCCTATGCCCCTCTAAATAAATAGTGTTTTCTTTTTTGAGTAAACTCTCAAAAACATCTTGAGAACGCACTTTAATTAATACTTCTTTGAAATTATGGCTTAAAACAGAAGCGATCGAGGTTCCAAAAGCCCCTCCTCCGATCACCAAAGCTTGAGCATATTTTTTCATAACAAGATCGCTTTCGTTATTTTTTGGGCTCGTTCATAAATTTCGATAACCTCTGATGAATTCTGAACAAAAGCTTTAAAAGTTACAGAAAAATAGTTTCCCGCTTTTGAAGGCTTAATATCGACTTCAAAATCTGGTAGGTAGACATTGATTTCAACAAGACTATCTTTAGGAATAATAAACTTAAAGACAAAGTAGTCCGGCCAAGTA
>CAYQEW010000108.1:0-5930 GCA_964416605.1 uncultured Bacteriovoracaceae bacterium
GGAGTATTTTTGGTGAGAATAAAACCTTCATAATGACGCTCTATTAAATGCTGTGCAAATTCATAGTCTCTTTGATCATGAGCAGGCACTGCCATGATCGCACCTGTTCCATAAGAGATAAGAATATAATCAGATATCCATATTGGGATACGTTTATGAGTGACGGGATTAATCGCGTAACTTCCAGTGAAAGCTCCAGTCTTATCCTTAGAAAGCTCAGTGCGCTCTAAATCGGATTTAAATTTCGCGATTTCTTTGTAGTCGGCGATTTCTTTAATATGTTCAGGTGTTGTAATAGAAGAGACGAGCGGATGCTCAGGAGCCAGCACGAGATAAGTGGCTCCAAATAAGGTATCTGGTCGAGTGGTGTATACCTCAATTTTTTCTTCTTTGCCTTCGACTTGAAATTGAATACTCGCTCCAAAAGACTTGCCGATCCAATTGCGTTGCATTTCTTTTATCGATTCGGGCCAATCAAGCCCTTCAAGATCATCGATTAAGCGATCGGCATATTGTGTGATTCTGAGCATCCATTGTTTCATCGGTTTGCGAATAACGGGGTGTCCTCCGACTTCGCTTTTTCCATTGATGACTTCTTCATTAGCAAGAACAGTTTTTAGCTCAGGACACCAATTGACACTGATTTCATCTTCGTAGGCAAGACCTTTATTGTAGAGCTGAGTAAAGATCCACTGCGTCCATTTGTAGTAATCAATATTAGAAGTCGCAACCTCTCTGCTCCAATCATAGGAAAAGCCCAGCGATTTAAGCTGTCTTTTAAAGGTTTGAATATTTTCTTTGGTCGTCACATCGGGATGAGTTCCCGTTTTGATGGCATGGTTCTCAGCTGGAAGTCCAAAACTATCCCAACCCATCGGGTGTAAAACATTAAATCCTCTGGTTCTTTTGTAGCGAGCCACAATATCTGTGGCGGTATAGCCTTCTGGGTGGCCCACGTGAAGTCCCGCTCCCGATGGATAGGGAAACATATCGAGGACGTAGTATTTAGGAAGAGTTGTATCATCGAGAGTTTTAAAACTCTGATGCTTATCCCAATATTCTTGCCATTTTTTTTCTACTTCTAAATGATTATATTGCATCAGAGTTCTCTTTTTTTAGCGCATTGATTTTAGTTGCATTAATTTTGTTTGCAGTGCTTGAATTTGATTTTCGACTTCTTTGATTTGGGCATCTACTGCGGGATTCGCAACTTTGACACCTTGTTCAGCAAAGTCCATACCTATTGGTGAAGTGCTTGGTGAAGTCGTTGTCGAAGTGGTCGTTGTTGTTGTCGTTGTGCCCAACGCATTACCCATTTTAATTTCTTTAAAGTTAGAAGATGCGGTAATACCACATAGTCCTGGATCAACAGAAACAGGAGTCGATCTTGTTTCCGGTTGACACTCAAACCCTGTAGAGCTTTTATATTTTCCACCGTTTGAGCAAGTCCAACATTCATTGTCGATAACGCGGTATTCTGATGCGAATGCAGGTAACGCAAGCACGCTGATTAAAAGCATTAAATTTTTCATGGGAAGCTCCTTTGATTTTTTTGCTTATTATAAGCTTATTCTTAACTATTTTCAATCATTCCCAAGATAGTGAAATTCTTACATGGTTGGGTAGATAAATTCTCAGTAGAAGGTAGACTTAAAGTCCATGTTGAAAGCATTGTTCTTATTCTTTGCTCTTGTTTCTTCTCTGGTTTTTGGACTAGAAGAATTTTCATATCAAAAATCGTTCCGAAATAAATATGTGGGCGTTGCTAGTTTCGAGATGACTCATCATGAACAAAATTCACAAAAAGTGTATTTTTCGATTTTTAATCATCATGCTTATTTGCGCTATCAGGTACTTCATGGTGATTCTTCCAATGTTTCTTATTTTTCTCAAGTTAAAATTTTATTTGTAAGTGCCAAAGATAAAAAAGAATTTAAAGCAAAACTCTATAATCGCACCGCACATCCTGCGCAGTTGTGGATAGTCGAGGAACAGGATAAATATCTTATTGTTAAAAATGCCCTCGTCGCAAGTGATGAATCTTATAATCCTTATAAAATTCCTGCAAAAAATGATCTTGCGTTTTTAACCGCCGATGCCTTGGTGCACGTTCCAGAGTTAATTAATAGCATGAGTGATAAATGGCTTATGCCGGTTAAAAAAGATATTTTTCTTTCAAGTCCCAGAATGATTTAAGAGAAGAAATTAAAAAAGTTGTATCGATAGACAAAATAAATTTGCGTCAAATGATTGAGCGCGCAGGCTATCCGAAAGATTTACAAGAACTTATTTTATATAAAATTCTAGCGAGAATAAATCAGGCAATTGAACTTCTCAATTTAAATCAAATAAAAAACCTTGAAGACTCGACGAAGATTAATAATAAAAGCGTAAAGAATGGAATTTTGATCAGCAGTTATTTTGAAAACGAAGTGACAAATTATCTTGAAAGTAAAAATAAAACGAATAACTGGGATATGATTCGTTATTATGTTTTAGAAGGAGTTTCTTTAGGACTGAATGAGGGGCTTAATCAAATTGAAAAATTAATAAACCCTAATTTGAGTTTTAATATCGCTCAAGTTGGGCAAACGGGAGGAGCTTTTCCTCAGTTCTTTTTTGTGCAGCCCAATATTGGCTATAATTTTCATGTTGGACGAGATGTCACTCATTTTTCTCCCATTGATACCTCTCTTAAGTCTTGGTATGTCGCGGATAGTAATGCCATTGAGTATAATATTGGAGCGACTTTGGGGCTGCGTGAAGGAGGAGCCATTCTTCCCTCAATTGGCGGAGGAGTTCGTTTTCGTTCTACGATTTCTCATTATCGCAAAGTGGAATTATTTAAAGAGGCGGCAAGTCAGAAATGGCAAAACCTTTTTGTGCCGGTGTATTATTCAAAAATAGTTAAGGCTATTAACTGCCAAGACACAGAAAATCATTGTTATGAAGAATTAATAAAAACGATGCCTGTTGGAGATATCGTGAGTTTCTCGACGGAAATGATTACGGGAGGTCGAGCAAGTGTGACAATACCCATAATTACTCCGGCAACTCCTCTTATTACAGGGACTGTAAAAGTCAATATCTATGGCGGAGTTGAGCGCTTAATGCTGAATCAAGTTGTTATTGAAAGAACGGCTGATGGAATCAGAGTGTATTTATATGATAAAAAGTGGAAAGAAGGTTACGGAGGAATTTCTTTAGAGTATTTTTTAACTTTTATAAAATTACAATTTTCTAAGGCCAGTGGAAGCATCGATACGAAAATTTTTGATTTACCGAAGATAGGTGATTCAGAGCCTCATTTCACTCAGGCTGGTAAATCGCTTCAAAAATTAGTTGGAGATCAAGATAGATCTTTGCTTGAAAACTTTTTTATGAGCAGAGAAATTACAAACGAGATCAGTTTAACGAGAACAGCTTTTGAATTTCTCTTTTTCTTTAAACGAGAGATTATTAATTACAAAAACATTGTGACGACGAAAGACGAAGAAAAAAAGATTGCACGCAAGTTTCTTATTTTCAAGTCCGGAAAATCTAAATCAGTAGGTCTCCCTAATCCAATTTCTTGGGGCGAGGATATTCTCAAAGGGACAGATTACAAAGATAATTTAGCGCTAGATAAATTAGAGCAATCATCGAACAATATTAAGGTTGGGAAATTTTTAGGAAATACTAAAAGTTTTTATATCACGACGATTGCGGAGTACATAGAGGATAAGATTGTTAATCCAGTGATTAAAATTGAATGGACGAAATATAAAAGAAAAAAAAATAATAAAATAGATACTCGTGATTATGAATTTGCCAATGAAATTGCACAAAAAATTAACCGCAATAAAAATAATTTTGCAGCATTTGCCCCACCGCCTAAAGTTCCCTCTTATTTAGAGACTCGCTATCGCCTTGTTCTCAGTGAGGCATCATTGAAAAAATTTATGTCAATCTTAAATGAGATGAACGAAATAACCTTAATCAACAAAGCAATTAAATGGTATGGAATAGATGAATACAGACAGTTTTGCGATAATTTTCAGGACTTTGTTGTTTCCGAAGATGGTGTTTGCTTAACGCCTTCAATTGCGAAGTTGATCGAGATTATTAAGAAAAACAAAGTAAAGCCAGATATTGAAAATATCCATAAAATATTCAAACTTCTTTTAGAGGACTTTGGTTTTCTTGATATCTTAAATGATATTGAGATTTGTGATTGTTTTTTTGATGCGGAGATGATGGGTTATGAGACGAATGGCCTAAATTATGATATGTATCATGATCTTTATGAAATAAATCAGAGTAAAATAGATAATCTTTATTTATCACTTTAACTTGGACGAAATATGAAAATAATTATCTTATCGCGAAGTGCGAGAATCCATAGTACGAAAAGACTTAGAGATGAGGCGCTTAAAAGAGGTCACGAAGTTCTTATCGTCGATCCACTCAAATGCTATATGGATATAAGTACAGTTGAGCCTCTTGTGTTATATAAAAAAAAGAAACTCATGGGGTTTGATGCCGTTATTCCAAGAATTGGTTCTTCCATAACTTTTTATGGTCTAGCTATTTTGCGTCAGTTTGAAATGATGCGAGTTTTTCCCTTAAACGAATCCGTTGCCATTGGCCGCTCTCGCGATAAACTCAGGTCTTTGCAGATTTTATCGAGAGAGCGAATAGGTCTTCCTAAAACAGGTTTTGCTCATTCCACGAAAATGACGAAAGATCTTATTAAGCTTGTTGGAGGTGCTCCACTCGTTGTGAAGCTCCTAGAAGGAACTCAAGGAGAAGGGGTGGTGCTTGCTGAAACGACGAAAGCAGCAGAGAGTGTGATTGACGCTTTTAGAAAACTCAATGCAAATTTTTTGGTTCAAGAATTTATTAAAGAAGCTGCAGGATGTGATATTCGCTGTTTTGTGATTGGCAATAAAGTTGTTGCCTCCATGCAAAGGAAAGCCCAAGAAGGAGAATTTCGCTCCAACCTTCATAGAGGGGGCTCCGCAAAAGTGGTGGCCATCACAAAAGCAGAAAAAGAATTGGCAATTAAAGCCGCCAAAGCTATGGGGCTTAATATTGCTGGGGTTGATCTTATTCGCAGCAAAAGTGGAGCGAAGGTTTTAGAAGTCAATTCGTCTCCAGGTCTAGAGGGGATAGAGAAGGCGACGGGAAAAAATATTGCTAAAATGATTATCGAATTTACTGAAAAAAATGCCAGAGTTGGCAAAACGCAAACGAAAGGTAAAGGGTGAAGTATTTATTGTGTTTATTATTTTCTTTTCTGAGTTTTGCAGAGACATCTTCTTTTTTTAAGGAGGCGAGAGAAGATTTACTTTCCCCCATAATGACGACTCCTGCGCGCACTGTTCTTTTGACGGGCCTTGGAGCAACCGCCGTAACATACACATTTTTCAAAAAAAGTTTAATTACAGAAACTCAAGAAGAGGCACAGGAGCATAAACCCTTAGGGAAATTTTCTAAATGGGGTGATTACGGTGGGAAGATGATCCCTAATGCTCTTTATGCAGGAGGATTTTTTTTGCATTATCTATTGACGAAAGAGAGTACCTCAAAAAATAGAACGATTGAAATGGTTAAATCGACCCTTTATTCTGGAATTGTCACCAATATCCTCAAACCTATTGCCGGAGAGAGGCGTCCAGGCAATCACAACAGTAAAAACTCTTTTCCTTCAGGGCACGCGACCACTGCGTTTGCTTTTGCGGGCACCGTGATGATGAATCATGAGTGGTACTGGGGAGTTGCGGCATTGGGGCTTGCTTCTTTTGTTGGATATAGTCGAATCAATGACAATGCTCATTATCTTCATGATGTTATGGCAGGAGCAACCATACAAGAATATTTGAGCATGGGTAAATCATCCGTAATCGTATTGGGCTCCACTGAAGAAAGTCTTAAGCGTTTGAGGCCCT
>CAYQEW010000109.1:0-5928 GCA_964416605.1 uncultured Bacteriovoracaceae bacterium
ATAAACCCCGCCAATCATCATTTTTGGCATAATGAACAATTACTAAAAAATATCTCTAAACACCAAAAATTCACAATAGCAAACAAACATCCTGAAATTTTTTGGCAAACGTTATGCACTCAACACCAGTTTGAAACAGCAAAACTAACCGAACTACAAATAAAGAATGAACAACATGATATTCATGAAATTATCCTTCTCGATAAAGACACTCCCATTCTTTCATTGAAAGGAACTCCTCGCTTAAATTCACTTCTTGCTTTTCTCTTGCCTCAAGCTAAGGGAAAAAATATCAGCAAAATACTCCAAGCGATCTCAGTTCCTCTTACCATTGATCTTGACTTTGAATACAACCATTTTGCTCAGTCTCATCTAGTGGTTGATGATATGATAAAAGCAATTAATTCCAATTTGAATAATTTATTTAATCAAGTTATCCTTAGTTAGAGGTGAAACTTGAATTATCCCCTTTTGCAATTTCAAAAGAAGATATATCGTCAGTTAAAACGAAAATCCGAAAGCTATGCAGGACGTCCACCGAAGCTTCTCCTTCAATACAAAAAAGAATACTTTCTCGCCTCTAATCGAGAATTTAGTTATTCTAATCAAAAAGATCTTTTGCAAAATATTTTAAATAATCAAATTGTACTCATCGGAGATCATCATACCTTTGAACAAAGTCAAAAGAATCTTATTCGCATTATGAAAATGCTTACTCGCATTAATATTTCTTTTAATGTTTGCCTTGAAATGATTCCCGCAATATATCAGAAGACGTTAGATAATTACTTAGATGAACAAATCACCGAGCAAGAGTTTCTAGAAGAAATTAAATACAAGTCGACATGGATTTTTCCTTGGACTCATTATAAAAAAATTTTTGATTTTGCTAAGCAAAAAAAAATTCGCATTATTGCCCTAAATTCAATCGGAGACCTCACCCAGAGAGAAAAATTTGCAGCAAATTTAATTGTTGAGAATGTCTCTAAAAAAAATATCCTAAGTCTTGTTCTCTTTGGCGAATATCACCTTTGCTCTCATTATTTACCTCAAAAAATTTCTTTAAAAACGATGACTATTTTTCAACACATGGATGAACCTTACTGGAAAGTTGAAAACCACAAAACTTCGCCGATTATCCAATTTTCACCATCTGAATTTGGGATTATCAGCTCTCCTCCTTGGTTAAAATATGAAAGCACAATTTATTGGTATGAGCATCTCTACGATGATCCTGATTTTGATATTCATGAATATTTAATTCAGACTGGCCTAAAAACATTCAATAGCTCCATCCATGATTCTTTTTTATTAGTATGTTTAGAAATAAAAAAACTGCTTCAGTTTAAAATAAGTAATAAGGAAATTGAAGATTTTGAGGTACATGATCACACCAAAATTGATGTACTCTCTGATTCTATCGAACACCTCTTCATGCCTAAAAAAATTCGTGATTTCTACAATAGCCTCATTGTAAAGGGTACTCCATTTAAATTACTTGATCGTCATGATTATTTCTGCTCTCAATACAATATTAACAAACTAACCCTATTGGGCGGTATTCATCTTTACTATCTCTTATTAGAGAAAAGAAAAATCTCTTATAAAGAAATTATTATTAAGAATCAAAACCAGAAAGCATTTTTTTTATTTTTTTATCAATTCATGTTTGGCTACCTTGTATGTAAAATATTTAATCCCTTTATCAAATGTGATTTATATCGAGACTTATATCAAAAAAAAGATAGCATCTTAAAGTTTTCCCCAGATGAGAGTCTCTTGAATAAAACGACTCTTGCCCTACTCGAAAACCCCTTTCAGGTAAATGAATTACTGAAAAATAAAAAATTACTAACGATCTATCGAATCGCTCAAGTACTAGGTGAGTTTTCTGGAGAATCCTATTATCAAGAAGTTTTTATCAATAAAAAAGTAATTAAAAATTTTTCTTTAAACGATTTAGCTAAACTCAATATTAATGGAGAATCGTTCACGGATCTAATGCTTGAAATTTTTCCTGACAAAAAGTTTAAATTAAAATCAAAAAGAACTTTTTAATTGTCCAAAAATAGTTGATTTTTCTTCCCTTTAACTAAATGAACCAACTCTCTTGCATTTTCTTCTGCTTGGTATTTTTGCCCTCGCTCAAAAGTTAATACAACAAAAGTATTATTTTCTTTTTGGTCAATCTTCGACTCAATAGCATTTTCTAAACATAAACTAGCAAAAACTTGAAAATCCACATTTTGAAAATCAGAAACAGTGCATTCTTCCCAATCGTTTATTTCTTTTGCTGAGAAAATAGGAGTATTTATAGCGAATGTTAAATCAGTACTTTTTTCTCTTTCTTCTGATTCGATAGTCATTTCAGAGAGTAAATTATGGTCCGTTCTACCTAAAATAAAGTTCATCGTAGAAAAAAGAATTTGATGTAAAATTTCAGCATCCGCAACAACCCATATTTCATTATTTAAATTTAAATTAAGTTTTACCGATTTTGCCATGAGTTTATTCGTGAAAACATTAAGTAAACCGGTCATAACCAAAGACAGGTTTCTGCCCTGTTTTAATGGTTCAATGGCCACAGATTCTTGCGTCATTTCTGGTTGCAACTCTTCTTCGATCTCGTTTACCAACATTGGAGTTGGTAGAGTTGCATCAAAAAGTAAATCAGTACTAAAACTTAAAGGATCTTCAACTTTTTTTATTTCACTTGAAAAACGCAAAGGAACCTCTGTCTTTTCGCCAAAGAAAAATTGAATCATTGCCATGATTGCAATCAAAAAGAAAAATCCAGCCATCCAAAATATATTATTGCGAACTAAAATGTAAGTCTTTTTTGATTCTAAAGAAAAAGTATCGTCCCATGCAGCAGATGCTTCTTCATAACGAGAAAAATATTTTATCGTTTCTAAATTATCTTCTAATTTTTGGGATAGCATCTTGGGCTTTATTTCCATGAGCTTATCCATCAAAATGAGTGCTTCTGAAGCTAGAGCATTAAAAACGGGAGCAAGATGACCCTGCTTTGAATTATCTTCAATGAGACTCATTCCCTTTTGAAAACATTCTTTGGTTTGATTTAAAAAATCTAAACCGAGAGCTTCTGAACGAATATCTTGAATAAGAAAATTATTAAAACTCTGATTTATTCGCCCTGAACAAATACCCTTTGCATAATGCAAATTATCCATAAAGCGCCAACGTGAAAAAGAGACATAAGAATAATAAGCAAAAGTACTTACAACGAACACACATAAAATCGTTATTGGTTGGAAATATGATCTTTTTTCTTTTCATTACTATTACCTCAGTATAACTTATTCTTACTGATTTAATATCAACTGGCAAATAACCATGAAGAATATTTCGTTCTTATCCTTTCTTCTTTTAACAGCGCTGCTGCATGTTCTACTCTCTTTTGTAGGGCATCCATCTAAACAACCTAGCTCAAAACAAATTTTCAGTACGAAGCAAATGATTCGCTATATCCCGCAAGAAAAAAAAATAATAAGTTCTTCTACTCTCTCAAATAAAAAAAAAGGAACTCCCATTAAAAAGACTCTTTCGTCTTCGCCAAGTATAGCTCCAAATCCCCATAAAGATTTTTCAAAAACCTCTTCTATCAAAACCTCCAAAAGAGACCCATATGCTTATGAGTATCGTGAAAATAAAACTAATAAATCTTTTCCGGTTCTCGATTCCTCTATAAGCAGCATGATAACAAATCCAATGGGAGCCAAAGTTGATCTGGTTGTCCCTAAAGAATTTCAAAATATATATGAGATTGAACGTTTTACAGGCTTTAGGGCAAGGCTTATTGGTTCCTATTTGCAAAATCTTATTTTAACATTGCGAGACTTCCAATCACGCTTTCCTCATCTGAACTTCCCCTATACTTCTAATAGTGAGTATTTGAGAGCTCTTGTGATTTATGACAAAGAAGGAAATATTGTAAAAATAGAAACATTAAAAAGTAGTGAATCTGAAAAGCTTCAAGATTTTTTTCTCGATGCTCTTGGTAAAATGGATAAGATTCCTCATATTCCCAACCAACTTTATGATCAAAATGGCTACCAACGAGTGTATTTCGGATTAGATATTATTTACTAATTAGCTTTACATAAAACAAATGAAAAACTTCTAGTACATACTGAAAAAAAGAAATATTTTCTTTCACTAAGTGAACTTTAATTAAATCTTGATATGAGGAATTAAACCACTGTGTCTGTTCTTCTTGGGGATCAAAATCTGGCATTGAAGCAACAATGGATTCTTGATTATTTTTTTCTTGAACAAAAATATTTTCGTTCTCTCTTTTATCTAAAAACTCACTTTTAAAATAAGCCTCTTCTTTTCCAAGATTTTTTCCCAGAGGAGTTCTTCTTAGTTTTGAATTAAATAAATCAAACTTCTGAGGTTCGTTCATTATTATATCCATTTCTCATTCGTGCTAATAATTGAATAAGTTCAGCTTTTTCTATTTTTAACACTTTATTTATTTTATCTAAATCCCAATTTTTTTTATAAAACAAATAGCCAACCCAACGCACTTCATAAGAAAATGTATAGAAATTCCAATGAGAAAAAGTGTGCTCCGAGTTTTGATTTTTTTTCCCTTGCCAAAAGGAATAGTAAAGAAGGCTCTCCGTCAGACTATCAAGTATCTTATTTCGTAAACTAGGGTTTGTTGTTAAACCTTTTGCAAGTTTTATTTCGGTAAAAGATTTTAAGGACAAAAGAGAAAAAGCAATCTCGAGAGATTTTTGTGTTGTCTCCTCATCTCCTAAAATATTAAATAAAATAGGGTAAACTCTCTGTGAAAGAGTTTGATAAATAGGAAGATAGGTCATGTTTTTTATTGCCACACTTATATTAAATAGAACTTTTAGTCTTTTGACAAAAAAAATCAACATTTAAAGTAAAATTAAATTTATTTCAGATAATACCGAAAAGAAGCCTGTGAGGTATGAAATGAAAAAAAAGACATCTTATTTAGCAGCATTATTAATACTAGCTTTAACTACGTCCTGTAGTCAGCAAGCTAATATTAACACCAGTAAAACGCCAACCTCTAACCCAATTACAAATCCTGGCACAACTGACACAACCCAAGCTATAAAATGCCCTCGAACGACTTCTGGAACAGGTCTGTCTTGTTCCGGAACTTCTTCCGATGGCGATGGGTGTGCTCTGCCGATTGCCAACTATACGGTAAATCTTGCTGGAAACTTAGCATGGTCGCCGATGGCCTACTCCACATCAGATTTTCCAAACGCCACGGAAACTCAGGCAGTTTTTTCAAGTGATGGTCGCTTGCGAGTAAGATTAAAACTCATTGAACAACCTAATCCGATTGCGAGAGATGCTAATAATAACTTAGTTGGCAACTGCCTTGGTAGAGTTGCTGGTCCCGACAATACATTTAATCCCGCTCAAAATGGACCTCACCGTTATGAAGAACTTGATTTTATGGTCAAGTTTTATTATTCAAAATACAACACCGCTTTAAATAAGTGGGAAAAGGATCAGCTCTTCTTTACTAAAGAAATTAAAAATTTAAAAGCGGCAGCTTGTTCTGGAATCATTGACATCAGCGCCCTACAACTACAGGGTTCCGGAACTGCAGTCGTTGGAGGAGTTTCTGTTGCGAAACCTATTATTGTTGAAATTTCAGATGTAAGAACGGATATGTTTTGTAAAACCCAAATGGCAGGTGATCCTTTCTGCACTGATCGCCCAGCCAGAGCACAAGAGTGCTACAAAATGGTTGTGCAAGTTGTAAATGACAAGACAGATGACTTTAAATAATTGCTGAAAATAAATCAGGCGTGAGATTTCTTTCTTGCGCCTTCGAGACCTCGTTAACAAGCCCAGGACAAGTAATATTAATCTCAGAAATTTTATCATCTAAAATATCTACCGCAA
>CAYQEW010000110.1:0-5847 GCA_964416605.1 uncultured Bacteriovoracaceae bacterium
AAGAGAGTCAAACGAAAATAAAAGTCACGCATAAACCTGCTATGCCCTTAAAATTAAAAGAGAAGGCTTCTCCGCTTGCTTAAAAAATTGGCGCAAGATGACGATAAGAATGCAGGGAGTATCAAATGACTCATTTATTTAATTTTATTTTTGTTTTGGTAACATCATTTAGTTTGGTGTTTACTCCAACAGCTCATGCAGGCAACATCGCCTCCACAGTTGTCAATACTGCCAATCAACTCGTGGGAAGTCTGGTCAATAGTAAAATCCAAACACAGCAAATGAATCAGCAACAACAGCTCATGTATAAACTGAGTTCCAGTAAATACCCTAACGATATGTTTCCCAACTGCTTAAATATTGATGCTCATATTCCAGATACCAATAAACCTTTATGTCAGGGACCGATTGGTGGGCCCGTTGAAAACAACCCTGCGCGCATGCAAATTGAGATGTATCGCGATTTAGCTTTTTTTAATTTTGATCAATATCAATACTATTTAAAAGATGGGGCAAACCTTAAAAACATGACTCCTGCCATGTCTCAAGTTGATCCCAAAATCAATATGAGTCAAAATCAAATGGGAGTTCGCTGTCTCACTGAGAGCAAGGAACAAACCAGAATCGCTCTTGAAAATCGACTGGCTTCTCTTCGCAAAATCCGCGATGAAGTGCAAAAAAACAATCGTCTTTTTGAGGCTCAAGCACAAAAAAGAGTCGATGAAATTAAGGAATATGATGCTGTCCTCAATGGAGGAAAAGGCGCGGTTTCCTCTGCCAATTCCCGAACCAATAATCCTCTTTTTAAACAAATTACCGATGACGCAAACTGTCGCTCTATCCTTTCTGCAGATAAAATGAATGAGACTCTTAAAAATGGAATTCGCGGTGGACTGCAAAAAAGTGTCAATGAAATTCGTCTCGATAAAGATGGCAAAAATATCGCCCTCGATTTATTAAACAATAAGGACGCGATTAAAAATGACATTAATAAAATGGCAAAAAAGATTGCGGACCAAGTTAATTTGGTTGGGATTGATAAAGTATCTCCAGCTGATTTTAAAACAACCTCCGCTTTTGGAATCAGCGATTCTAGTGCTTTCAAATCTTATGTAGGCGACGCTGTGACCGATGTCAAAAAACAAATTAAACAACTCGAAACAGAAGCGAAAGAGAAAGGCATTGATATTCCTGGATTATTTAAATACGGCTCAACGGATTTTGATCAAAAAATTCGTCAGTATCAAATTAACCAAGAAGAGCTTTGTACCAAAAGAAAAATTGGTCTAGGTGCCAATGATAGTTGGAAAAAGTTTCTCGATAAAATGGAAAATACGGATAATAAAATGCTCTCTAAAAATAATCTAGAGTGGTTTAAAAGTGAACTTCTCGATCCTCTTGATCGCGATGATCTCACATCAGTTGAAAAACTAAAAAAAATCGTAGCACTTGACTCGAAAAGAAATGACAAAAGACTTTCAGTGCGTGTCAATAGCACCTACAATGCAACAGAAGCCGGAAATCGCGACTGGAATATTTCTGCTTTCTTTTCTAAGGTGGTGAGTGACTGCCAAAATGAATTAACGAACAATGCTAGTTTATATAGTGCTGATGCTAGTGGTAATATCAAATTAAAACCACAAGAAGAAGGACTTTCGGCTAAAGATATTATGTCTCAAGCCAAAGTTCTTCAAGGTAAATTTAAAATAATTGAGAAAAGTTCTGCAGCTCAAATCGCTCAATCTCTGAGTAACAAAATGATTAATTGCCAAGACAAGGGCGATTCAATGGATTACACCAACTCCACCGCACAATGTAACAAAGATAAAATTAGTTTAGATAAACCACAATTTTGTCTCAATCAAAGTGTGGTGTGTGCGGGGTCTATGCAAACCTGTGGACAAAAAGTAGATAAGCTTATTGATGAGATACAATCAAAAATGAATGTTGCAGCAGTTGCGCATAATGCTTCGATTGAGTCTTATAAAAATCAACAACAAAAACTTCTCGACACTGTTAAAACAGCCTTTGCGAGTCAAGCGGACAATCTACAAAAATGGTTTCGCCCTAAAGAAGGTTTTAATGTTCCAGGTGATTTAACTATCGATTTTTCTAAAATGAATTTCGAAAAAGATGTCGCTCTCGCTGACCCTAAAGAGTTAACTAAGATTTTAACTGATAAAATGAAACTGATCGAAGATGAAATGATCAAACAAAATAAAAATGTCACTACCGCGATGGATGACGAAATTAAGCGCTGGAAAAGCACTTGGGAAGCAGAACAAGAGCGTTGGAAGGATATTCAAAAAACCTGTGAGGATGTTCTGAATCAACACGTTCAAGATTTTGCAGCATCTCAAAAAGCTTTGGCGGATGCCAATGCTGAAAAAATGAAAAAGCTCAAACCATTTTGCGTGAGTCTTCAAAGCCGTGTTCCACCTGGTTGCTCAGGAAATAGTGATGCTGGGGCTTTAAGTGAGGATGTCGCCAATATTTTAAGTTTTGAGTCTGGACGATCCGTGAGCAGTTATTACTCTTCTATTTGCGCGCAAATGGGGCAAGAAGGAGATAAGGACAGTGAGGGGAAATCAAATTCCACTCCATCTGTAGCAACTGCTTCAGAGCGCAGTGAATACTGCAAAAATCCAGAATCACAATACAAAGAAGATTGTACCAATCTTGTAAAAACCAATGACCCTAATGCTCAAAAATCTGCAATAGAAACGATTAATAGTGTTATTGCTAAACAAAAATCTAAAAACAAACAAGGTGAAAAGCAACGCATAGTTGCTTCTGTTGGCGAAGAAGTTCCAGTCATTCCCGAGTGTCAAAATCTCGATGGGGATAGCTCTGGTTCAGGAGGACTGGTTTCTGCACTCGGAGACCTTGCCGTTGGAGCGGCAACATTAGCACAATAAAAAGGATTTTATTTTGAAAAAAATGTTTCTCATTTTAACTATTTTTTCTCTCGCAAGTTGCGGGCCCCAAAAGGTGCGCAAAAGCGCGCAAGGAAATCTTTCGGATAATAATCTTGGCCCCAATCAAGCTTTCGTGATGCTTGAAAATCCTGTTGTGCAAAGTGGGATAAACGCAGGATCACTTCCACTTGGTATTGCCGCATTTGTTTCTTCTGACCCTCAAGAAATCACTGATAAAACAATTCTCGAATACGATTGTCTTTTTAAAAGCACTAGTTTTAATAAATGCTTTCAAGTGCAAAAAGATATTGCCTCCCCTGCTCTCAGTAAGACAGGAAGTTCTTGGCATTTTTCTTTTGACACCGATGAATTTTTACAAGTTCAATCTTTTTTTCACACCAAAAAAGCGATTGCTCGCTATTTTGAGGCATTAAACTTTATCAACGATTTTCAAACAGGCATAACAACTCCTCTTTTCCCTTTTTCTTTTCCTTATGATTTAGAAAGTAATAAAAACTTTTGGTTCTCTTCAACTGGGTTAAATGATCAGCTTAAAGTACTTTTGAAATGCCAAGGTGATCATGCAGCTTCTTATAATCCGGCAGGACAACTCGTCTGTTTAGGGGGAAATCTTTGTTCCGATCCCAATAATTGCATGCCTCAAAATTTTTCTTATGCTGAGGATCCGAGTGTGCTCTATCATGAGATGGGGCATGCTTTTGTGCAAATGATGATCAATTCAAGAAACTCTTCTTTTTCTCACAAAGTCGATTTGGGTTCAAATTTATTTTATGATGAAGCAGGTGCTATCAACGAAGGCCTTGCTGATTATTTTTCTTATGTCATGACAGATCGAACACATATGGGGGAATGGGCAATCGGACGCGCTTTTTATCTCAATGGCTTTACTCCTCAGTCCAGAGCCATGCGCGAAGATGATGCACTTTATACGGGGACTCAAATTAACTTAAATGATGATTCTCGTCTCTCCTATCCTCAATACATTATGTTTGATCCTAACTCACCAACAACTCCTCTTGAAGATGTTCACTATACGGGACAAATTGTTTCTCATTATCTTGTTTCCCTAACTGAAAAAATAAAATCGACTTGTTCTATAGATCAAGATCGCGCTGAAGATTATGTCCTTCTCACTCTCGCGCAAACCCTCTCTTTTCTAGGTGACCAGAGTTCGAAGGGAAGTGATGCGATTGCTTCCGATAGTGTGAATTTAAATTCGACTCATTCTATTGAATGGCAAGAAATCGCCAACCCTATTAACTTTAGAAAATTTTTTCAAACTTTTTCGAGAAATCTTCTCTACTCAATATCAGCAAATCTTTGCAATGGTTTTGATAAAAGTACTTCTGAGAAACTACTTGACATGTATGGGCTTCTTCTCTTTAAAAATTACAATGATAATCTTTATAACCCAGTTGGATTACCTAATCATGTCACGGAATCAAACCGCACGCTCTCTTCTCTGATCAGTAAAGATCTTATCGATCTTCCCTCTGATCCCAATCAAGTAACAGCCTATATTATGGATGATCCAAGTCAGATGAATCGCTTTTTAAATAACCTTGTCTATCAAGGAAGCTTAACCAATATCTCAACTCCTCTTACTGGAACCAATTATAATAATGCGAATGGTTTAGTGAGTCCTGGGGAAATTGTCGGGATCTCTCTTAATCTAATCAATAATTCCAATGTCGAAATGGGCGGAGTACAAGTTCTTGCCAATGATTTTGATCATATGGATACGGCCACCAAAAAACCTTGCAGCATTAATTCTTTTCCGACTAATAGTGAAGGTGGGATCAGTGGTGGAAGTTGTGCGATCACCAACCCAAATGATTCTCAGCCAGTGTGCCTTGTTCAATATAATGGTTCCTCTGCCACGGAATGGGTCTCTCAAGATTATTATAGATTGCAAAATGGCATTAGCAACAGCAATTGCCTCAACTCTGGTGCCAGTATGAATGGTAACGAGTGCCTTATTCGAGTGCTTCCTGGAGCAAGCCATGCTTTCCTTTCTAAAATAGACCCTCATAAAACTTGGGCAACGACCATTCAGGGAACCTCTACCTCTGCACCTATTTTTAACTCCTCCACTCTTATTGGCATTGAGGTGAATAAATTCACTCCTCCTGGAACCCTCTTTAATTGCAGACTTCGGGTGCGTTTTAGTAATTGCGCTGATTGCTTTGAGAAAACAACTAACAATGAATATACTGACTCCGACTATGCAAGCAATGCCCCTTTTAAACTCATTAATTTCCAATTTCGGGTAGGTAACTGATGAAAAAAATAATTCTTTTTAGCTTAGCTTTTTTACTCTTCTATGTCGTTTACAATATAAAAGATGTGAGTGAAGTCACGACGATTGCGTTACCTCAGAAAAATATTATTCTTAAAAAGAAAGAAGAGCGCAAAATTCAAAAAATAGTTGAAGAAAAAAGAATCCCTGCCAGCAAAAAAACAATGCCTATTTCTCAAAAACAAAAAATTAAAAGACATTACGAAAACATTTTAGGGAAAGGCCATGAAATTGAAATCTCTTTTGTGTCTAAAGATGAAGAAAAAAAACAAGAAATTCATCTAGTGACTCTCCTCTCTCCCGAAGGGAGATCTTCACAATTTAATGTGTTGGTTGACAGTGAGGATGGTAAAATTTTACAAACTTTTAATCGAAGTATTCCAGAGGGAAATACAGAGAAACAATTTAATCGCTATACGCTTGTACCCTTTCAAAACCCATCAGAATAAAGGGTTCGCTGCTTTTGCAGTTTCGTTCCTTTTAGTTTCACCGAATATATTTTATGAACACGGTACCATGTATAAAGCATGGTAAAGCTAAGAAAAAAAACAAGAATCAATATTTCCCATTTATTGGAATTTTTCATACTCAGCTAAGCTCCAAGGATTC